>CAUQTL010000032.1:0-13997 GCA_963521035.1 uncultured Streptococcus sp. | reverse complement strand
AGCCAATCTGGGCTATCGGTACTGGTAAATCAGCTTCACAAGACGACGCACAAAAAATGTGTAAAGTTGTTCGTGACGTTGTAGCTGCTGACTTTGGTCAAGCAGTTGCAGACAAAGTTCGTGTTCAATACGGTGGTTCTGTTAAACCTGAAAACGTTGCTTCATACATGGCTTGCCCAGACGTTGACGGTGCCCTTGTAGGTGGTGCGTCACTTGAAGCAGAAAGCTTCTTGGCTTTGCTTGACTTTGTAAAATAATCAGTAGCAAAAGCTAGGTGGAACAGCATTGAGATGTCTGTTCCATTTTTTATAGGAGAGGAAAGATTGAAAACAAAGATTGGAAAAATTGGATTAGCAAGTATCTGCTTACTAGGATTGGCAACTAGCCAGGTCGCTGCAAATGAAACTGAAGTGGCAAAAACTTCGCAGGATGCAACGACAGTTTCAAGTAGTTCAGAGCAAAATCAGTCTTCTAATAAAACTCAAACGAGTGCAGGTGTAAAGACCACTGCTTCTGCCCACTGGGAGGGGGATTATTATGTAAAGGCTGATGGTTCCAAAGCCAAGAGTGAGTGGATTTTTGATAACTACTATAAGGCTTGGTTCTATATTAAGTCAGACGGTCGTTATGCTCAAAATGAGTGGCAGGGCAATTACTACCTAAAATCAGGTGGTTATATGGCCAAAAATGAATGGGTTTATGATAACGCCTATAAGAATTGGTTTTACCTGAAATCCGATGGTTCTTATGCTAACCAGGAGTGGCACTCTGTTGGAGGTAAATGGTACTATTTTAAAAAATGGGGCTATTTAGCTAAAAGTCAATGGCAGGGAAGTTATTTCCTAAATGGTCAAGGTGCCATGATGCAAAATGAATGGCTCTATGATCCAGCCTATTCGTCTTACTTCTATCTTAAGTCCGATGGTTCTTATGCAAATCAAGAGTGGCAAAAGATTGATGGCAAGTGGTATTATTTCAAGAAGTGGGGATACATGGCTCAAGATGAGTGGCATGGAAACTATTATTTGACAGGAAGTGGTGCTATGGCTACTGGTGAATTAGTCATGGATGATGCTCGCTATATTTTTTCTGACTCAGGTGAGTTAAAAGAAAAGAAAGACTTGAATGTTGGCTGGGTTCACCGAAATGGCAGACGTTATTTCTTTAACCATCGTGAAGAACAAGTTGGGACTGATCAAGTTAAAAAGGTCATCGATGTCAGTGAACACAATGGTCGTATCAGTGACTGGAAAAAAGTCATCGATGATAATGGAGTAGATGGAGTCATTGTTCGTTTGGGCTATAGTGGAACTGAGGACAAGGAATTGGCTCATAATATCAAGGAGTTAAACCGTCTTGGAATTCCTTACGGTGTTTACCTCTATACTTATGCTGAAAATGAGACCGATGCTGAGAATGATGCTAAGCAGACTATTGAACTCTTGAAGAAATACAAGATGAACTTGTCTTACCCTATCTATTATGATGTTGAAAATTGGGAGTATTTAAATAAGGCCAAGAAAGCTCCGACTGACACAGCTACTTGGGTTAAAATTATCAATAAGTATATGGAAACCATGAAGCATGCTGGTTACCAAAACGTGAAAGTTTATAGCTATCGTCAACTTTTGCAAACTCGTTTGAATCATCCTGATATTTTGCAACATGTTAACTGGGTAGCAGCCTATACGGATGCACTTGATTGGAACAATCCTCATTATTCAGGAGAAAAAGGATGGCAATATACTTCATCTGACTCTCTTAAAGGGATTCGAGGACGTGTGGATGTTAGCGTCTGGTATTAAGATGTAAAACTGAGAGAAGAGTGTACATTTGTATGCTCTTTTCTTTATTTTATCTCTGTTAAGAGAGATTGAAAGTGACTGGGTTTCATTCTAAAAAATTCTTAAATTATCAGTCTATTGCAACTTTTCTCATGTGAGTCATTTGGCTTGCTATTGGTTTTCCTTAGTAGTATACTAAGGTAGTAATCATTAAGAAGTGGTTACAAAAAATAATAAACGAGGTAAAATAAAATGGTAGAATTGAAAAAAGAAGCAGTAAAAGACGTAACATCATTGACAAAAGCAGCGCCAGTAGCATTGGCAAAAACAAAGGAAGTATTGAACCAAGCTGTTGCTGATTTGTACGTGGCTCACGTTGCTTTGCACCAAGTACACTGGTATATGCGCGGTCGTGGTTTTCTTGTGTGGCATCCAAAAATGGATGAATACATGGACAGCCTTGATGGCTATCTTGACGAAATCAGCGAACGTTTGATTACACTTGGTGGCAGCCCATTCTCTACTTTGACAGAATTCCTTCAACATAGTGAAATCGAAGAAGAAGAAGGAGAATTCCGTAGTGTTGAAGAAAGCTTGGAACGTGTCCTAGATGTTTATCGTTATCTCATCACTCTGTTCCAAAAAGCTTTGGATGTTACTGATGAAGAAGGTGATGATGTGACAAACGATATCTTTGTTGGTGCTAAAGCTGAACTTGAGAAAACGGTTTGGATGCTTGCCGCAGAACTTGGACAAGCACCTGGTTTGTAAGAAACAATAGCAACATATATAAATCTGTAAGAAATTTCTTACAGATTTTTTCTATCTTGTAAGCTATTCCAAACCAGTCTTTTTTTGAGTTTTTTGATAAAATAGTACTATCAGTGAAAAGGATGGAAGCATGACTAAGAAAATCGTAGCTATTTGGGCCCAGGATGAAGAGGGTGTGATTGGTAAGGACAATCGTCTGCCTTGGCATTTGCCAGCAGAACTGCAACACTTCAAAGAAACAACTCTGAATCATGCTATCTTGATGGGGCGCGTGACCTTTGATGGGATGGGGCGTCGCTTGCTTACAAAACGGGAGACCTTGATTTTGACTCGTAATCCAGAAGAAAAGATAGATGGGGTTGCTACTTTTTATGATGTTCAGTCTGTCTTGGACTGGTATCAGGCTCAAGATAAGAATCTTTATATTTTAGGTGGAAAGCAAATTTTTCAGGCTTTTGAACCCTACCTTGACGAAGTGATTGTGACTCACATTCATGCTCGGGTGGAAGGAGATACCTATTTCCCTGAAGAGTTTGACTTATCTCTTTTTGAGACAGTTTCAAGCAAATCCTTTACCAAAGATGAGAAAAATCCTTATGATTTTACCATCCAATACCGCAAGAGAAAGGAAGTCTAATGGAACGTAGTATATTTGGTTTTTTCACAGCCATGCTGTGTTTGGTCTGCTTGCTTGCAGGAGCACAGGCTTTTCGTAAAAAGCGCTATGGACTTTCTGTCCTGCTCTGGTTAAATGCCTTTACCAATTTGGTCAATAGTATCCATGCTTTTTACATGACCTTATTTTAGATAGAATGACAGTATAGAATAGAACGGAAGGAAATCATGCCTACAACTAGGAATAATGATATGATGGTTTATTGCTCATTTTGTGGCAAAAGCCAAGAAGAAGTACAAAAAATAATCGCTGGCAACAACGCCTTTATCTGTAATGAATGTGTGGAGTTAGCCCAGGAAATCATTCGTGAGGAGTTGGCAGAAGAAGTCTTGGCAGACTTGTCTGAAGTTCCAAAACCAATCGAACTCCTCCATATCTTGAACCACTACGTAATCGGTCAAGATCGTGCCAAGCGTGCCTTGGCAGTAGCTGTTTACAACCACTACAAACGCATCAATTTCCACGATACGCGTGAAGAGTCAGAAGATGTGGATTTGCAGAAATCAAATATCTTGATGATTGGCCCAACTGGTTCAGGGAAAACTTTCCTTGCTCAGACCTTGGCTAAGAGCTTGAATGTACCTTTTGCGATCGCAGATGCGACAGCTCTTACTGAGGCTGGTTATGTGGGTGAGGACGTGGAAAATATCCTCCTCAAACTCCTACAGGCTGCTGACTTTAACATCGAGCGTGCAGAGCGTGGGATTATCTATGTGGATGAAATTGACAAGATTGCTAAGAAAAGCGAGAACGTGTCTATCACACGTGATGTTTCTGGTGAAGGTGTGCAACAAGCCCTTCTCAAGATTATCGAGGGAACTGTTGCTAGCGTGCCCCCTCAAGGTGGACGTAAGCATCCACAACAAGAGATGATTCAAGTGGATACTAAAAACATCCTCTTCATCGTGGGTGGTGCCTTTGATGGTATTGAAGAAATCGTCAAACAACGTCTGGGTGAAAAAGTCATCGGATTTGGTCAAAACAATAAAGCGATTGATGAAAACAGCTCTTACATGCAAGAAATCATCGCAGAAGATATTCAAAAATTTGGTATTATCCCTGAGTTGATTGGACGCTTGCCTGTTTTTGCAGCTCTTGAACAGTTGACAGTAGATGATTTGGTGCGTATTTTGAAAGAACCAAGAAATGCTTTGGTGAAACAGTACCAAACCTTGCTTTCTTATGATGATGTCGAGTTGGAATTTGACGACGAAGCCCTTCAAGAGATTGCCAACAAGGCCATCGAACGGAATACAGGGGCGCGAGGACTTCGCTCGATTATCGAAGAAACCATGCTAGATGTCATGTTTGAAGTACCGAGTCAGGAAAATGTGAAATTGGTTCGCATTACTAAAGAAGCTGTTGATGGAACGGATAAACCAATCCTAGAAACAGCCTAGAGGTGACTATGGAACTTAATACACATAATGCTGAAATCTTGCTCAGTGCGGCTAATAAATCCCACTATCCGCAGGATGAACTGCCAGAGATTGCTCTAGCAGGACGTTCAAATGTTGGTAAATCTAGCTTTATCAATACCATGCTGAACCGTAAGAATCTGGCTCGTACATCGGGGAAACCTGGTAAAACCCAGCTTCTCAACTTCTTTAACATCGATGATAAGATGCGCTTTGTGGATGTGCCTGGTTATGGCTATGCCCGCGTTTCCAAGAAGGAACGTGAAAAGTGGGGGAGCATGATTGAAGAGTATCTAACGACTCGGGAAAATCTCCGTGCGGTAGTCAGTTTAGTTGACCTTCGTCATGACCCGTCAGCAGATGATGTACAGATGTACGAATTTCTCAAGTATTATGAGATTCCGGTTATTATCGTTGCGACCAAGGCGGACAAGATTCCTCGTGGTAAATGGAACAAGCACGAATCAGCAATCAAAAAGAAATTAAACTTTGACCCAAGTGACGACTTTATCCTCTTTTCATCTGTCAGTAAGGCAGGGATGGATGAGGCTTGGGATGCAATCTTAGAAAAATTGTGAGGAAAAGAAATTGGCAAAAACAATTCATACAGATAAGGCCCCAAAGGCTATCGGACCATATGTTCAAGGAAAAATCGTTGGCAACCTTTTGTTTGCTAGTGGTCAAGTTCCTCTCTCTCCTGAAACTGGGGAAATCGTTGGAGAAACGATTCAAGAACAGACAGAGCAAGTCTTAAAAAACATCGGTGCTATTTTGGCAGAGGCAGGAACTGACTTTGACCATGTTGTCAAAACAACTTGTTTTTTGAGTGATATGAACGACTTTGTTCCTTTTAACGAGGTTTACCAAACGGCCTTTAAAGAGGAATTTCCAGCTCGTTCAGCTGTGGAGGTAGCTCGTCTTCCTCGTGATGTAAAAGTCGAAATCGAAGTCATCGCAGAGATTGGATAAGCTAGTTGAAGTTTGGTGTTGCCAAACTTCTTTTGATATAAGGAGAAAAAGATGACAAAGAAACAACTTCATTTGGTGATTGTGACAGGGATGAGTGGTGCAGGCAAAACTGTAGCCATTCAGTCCTTCGAGGATTTAGGTTATTTTACTATTGATAATATGCCACCAGCTCTTTTGCCTAAGTTTTTGCAGTTGGTGGAAACAAAGGAAGACGACCATAAGTTGGCCTTGGTAGTAGATATGCGTAGCCGTTCTTTCTTCTCAGAGATTCAAGCTGTTTTGGATGAGTTGGAAAATCAAGATGATTTGGATTTCAAAATTCTCTTTTTGGATGCAGCCGATAAGGAATTGGTCGCTCGTTACAAGGAAACCAGACGGAGTCACCCATTAGCAGCAGATGGACGGATTTTGGATGGAATTAAGCTGGAACGTGAACTCTTAGCACCACTGAAAAACATGAGCCAAAATGTTGTGGATACGACAGAACTCACTCCACGTGAACTGCGTAAAACCATTGCAGAGCAGTTTGCGGATCAGGAACAAGCCCAGTCTTTCCGTATCGAAGTCATGTCTTTTGGCTTTAAATATGGAATCCCGATTGATGCAGATTTAGTCTTTGATGTCCGATTCTTGCCAAATCCCTACTACCTACCAGAACTGAGAAACCAAACGGGTGTGGATGAACCAGTTTATGACTATGTCATGAATCATCCTGAGTCAGAAGACTTTTATCAACATTTGTTGGCCTTGATTGAGCCGATTTTGCCAAGTTACCAAAAGGAAGGGAAGTCTGTTTTGACTATTGCCATGGGTTGTACGGGTGGACAACACCGTAGTGTGGCCTTTGCTAAACGCTTGGCGCAGGACTTATCCAAGAATTGGCCTGTCAATGAAGGGCATCGTGATAAAGACCGAAGAAAGGAAACGGTAAACCGTTCATGAGAAAACCAAAGATAACGGTGATTGGTGGAGGGACTGGGATCCCCGTCATTCTTAAAAGTCTACGTGAAAAAGATGTGGAAATCGCTGCTATCGTAACGGTGGCAGATGATGGTGGTTCATCAGGTGAACTCCGAAAAAATATGCAACAATTGACACCGCCAGGTGATCTTCGTAATGTCCTTGTGGCCATGTCGGATATGCCTAAGTTTTATGAGAAAGTCTTTCAGTATCGCTTTTCTGAAGATGCTGGAGCCTTTGCTGGCCATCCATTGGGTAATCTCATTATCGCTGGCCTGTCAGAAATGCAGGGTTCGACCTATAATGCCATGCAGTTACTGAGCAAATTTTTCCATACAACTGGGAAGATTTATCCTTCCAGTGACCATCCCTTGACCCTTCATGCAGTCTTTCAGGATGGGACAGAAGTGGCTGGAGAGAGCCATATTGCAGACCATCCAGGCATGATTGACCATGTCTATGTGACCAATACCCTCAACGATGATACGCCTCTGGCTAGCCGTCGAGTAGTGCAGACCATTCTTGAAAGTGACATGATTGTCCTCGGACCTGGTTCCCTCTTTACCTCGATTTTGCCCAATATCGTGATTAAGGAAATTGGGAAGGCTCTTTTGGAAACTAAGGCAGAAATCGCCTATGTCTGCAATATTATGACCCAACGTGGGGAGACGGAACACTTTACAGATAGTGACCACGTGGAGGTCCTGCATCGTCACCTTGGTCGCCCTTTTATCGATACTGTTTTGGTGAATATCGAAAAAGTGCCTCAGGAATACATGAATTCCAACCGTTTTGATGAATACTTGGTGCAGGTGGAACATGATTTTGCTGGTCTTTGTAAGCAAGTTCCGCGTGTGATTTCATCCAACTTCCTTCGTCTGGAAAATGGGGGTGCCTTCCACGATGGAGATTTGATTGTGGATGAATTGATGCGGATTATACAGGTGAGAAAATGAGTTTCACAGTAGCAGTAAAAGAAGAAATTCTAGGTCAGCACCATCTAAGCCGGCATGAATTATCTGCCATTATCAAGATGTCTGGTAGCATCGGTCTCTCGACCTCGGGCCTAACCTTGTCTGTCGTGACAGAAAATGCCAAACTGGCTCGTCACCTCTATGAGTCCTTTCTCCATTTCTATGAAATCAAATCGGAAATCCGACACCACCAAAGAAGTAATCTTCGTAAGAATCGGGTCTATACCGTTTTTACAGATGAAAAGGTGCAGGACCTGCTGAGTGATTTGCACTTGGCAGACTCCTTTTTTGGTCTGGAAACAGGTATTGACGAGGAGATTTTATCAGACGAGGAAGCAGGTCGTGCTTATCTTTGTGGCGCTTTCTTGGCAAATGGAAGCATCCGTGACCCTGAGTCAGGCAAGTACCAGTTGGAAATCAGTTCTGTTTATCTGGACCACGCGCAAGGGCTTGCCTCTCTTCTCCAGCAATTTTTACTGGATGCCAAGGTGCTTGAGCGTAAGAAGGGGGCAGTGACCTATCTCCAGCGAGCTGAAGACATTATGGACTTTTTGATAGTCATCGGAGCCATGCAGGCGCGTGATGATTTTGAGCGGGTTAAGATTTTGCGAGAAACTCGTAACGACCTCAATCGGGCCAATAATGCCGAGACAGCCAATATTGCTCGGACAGTTTCTGCCAGCATGAAGACTATCAACAATATCAGTAAAATCAAAGATATCATGGGCTTAGAAAATCTGCCAGTGGATTTGCAGGAAGTAGCACAGTTGCGGATTCAGCACCCAGACTACTCTATCCAGCAGTTAGCAGATAGCCTCAGCACCCCTCTGACCAAAAGTGGTGTCAACCACAGACTCAGAAAAATCAATAAGATAGCCGATGAATTATAAAACCACGAATCGTAGGACTCGTGGTTCTTTTTTATAAACTAGTAGAGTGTTTTGGTTGTACTTTTTGCTCAGGGTCGATGTAGTTGATAGCATTATTGACAGCGGTTGGTGCTTCTCCAAGCCCTGTCGCAATCAGATCAATTTTTCCATCATAGTAGCAGCAGTCACCGATAGCATAGATACCTGCTTTGCTAGATTCTTGCTTGCTATTGACGATAATCTTGTGACGGTTGAGGTCCAGACCCCAGTTTTTAAGGTTACCAACAGAAGATTTGAAACCATAGTTGACAAAGAGGTGGTCTATGTCAATAGTTTCTGTTTCATCAGATTTAACTTTTGTGATTTCCAACTTGTCAAGCGTTTTTCCATCTCCAAGGAGTTGGCTAGGAACGAATGGTGTCTTGATGGATACAGATGATTCTTGTAAGGCTTGAACACTGTGCTCCAAGGCGCGGAAATTATCTCTGCGGTGAACAAGGGTAGTTGGTGCAATTTTTTCAAAAGCCAAAGCCCAATCCACAGCCGAGTCTCCTCCACCAAGAATCGTCACTTTCTTACCAGCGTATTGCTGGATGTTGGAAACGTGGTAATGGATATTTTCATAGCCTTCAACGCCTTCTAGTTCTAGAGGACGTGGTTTAAAGGCACCGCCACCCATAGCGATGATAACTGTTTTAGTCAGGTGACTTCCTTTAGAAGTTGTGATGACAAATCCTTCTTCTTGTTTTTCAATCTCAAGAACCGTTTCGTTGAGATGAATAGGGGTATCAAATCCATTTAATTGCTCGATTAGACGGTTAGTCAACTCTTCTCCAGTCAGATTTGGGAAACCTGGGACGTCGAGGATTTCCTTTTCAGGATAGAGAATAGCAGGTTGGCCACCTAGTTGGGGAAGGGAGTCGATGATTTGGACCTTGGCTTGGCGTAGGTGGGCATAGAAGGCTGCAAAAAGCCCGACAGGACCACCACCTACAATGGTAATATCATAGAGTTGAGACATGGTTTCTCCTTTGTTTTTTCTAGTCAGTTTATTTTATCATATTTTTTCTTTAATTTAAAATGAAGTAGGATAGGGGAAAAAAATGTCAGAAAAATGGTATAATAGAAAGGAACGTGTTTGGACAGAGAGGAGACAGCAGATGAACTTTCAACAATTATCCAACCTGCAATATTGGACTAGCTTGTTTTCTAGTCCTTGGAGTATTGCCATCAATCTGTTTGATATTTTGATTGTGGCCTATATTTTATATCGTTTTACAAAAGCGATAGCTGGCACCAAGATTATGATTTTGGTGCGTGGGGTCGTGATCTTTGTATTAGCCCAGGTTGTGGCCAATATCCTTGGTTTAACAACGATTTCTTGGTTGATTAATCAAATTATCACCTATGGGGTTATTGCTGCGGTTGTTATCTTCTCTCCAGAGATTCGGACTGGTTTGGAACGCTTGGGAAGGGCGACAGATTTCTTTTCTACTGCTCAAATTAGTGCAGAGGAGCAAATGATTCGTGCCTTTGTCAAGTCGGTTGAATATATGAGTCCTCGTAAGATTGGTGCTCTGGTTGCCATCCAACGAGTTCGGACCTTGCAAGAATACATTGCGACAGGGATTCCTTTGGATGCCAATATTTCAGCTGAACTCCTTATTAATATCTTTATCCCCAACACTCCTCTACATGACGGTGCTGTAATTATCAGAGAAAATCGGATTGCGGTAACTTCTGCCTATCTGCCCTTGACAGAAAGCACAGGGATTTCCAAGGAATTTGGGACCAGACACCGGGCAGCTATCGGTTTGTCAGAAGTATCCGATGCCTTGACCTTCATCGTCTCAGAGGAAACAGGTGGTATTTCTATTACCTACAATGGGGTCTTCAAGCATGATTTGACGATTGAAGAATTTGAAGCAGAGCTACGAACAATTCTTTTGCCAGCTGTTGAGGAAAAAGTCAGTTTCAAGGACCGTTTGCTAGGAGGTTGGAAATATGAGAAAAAATAGTCTATATATCATTTCATCTCTCTTTTTTGCTTGTGTCTTATTTATCTATGCAACGTCAACCAACTTTCAAAATAGCAATACCGCAAGGCAGGTCAAATCAGAAACCTACACCAATACGATAACGAACGTTCCTATCGATATCCACTATGATGATGACCAGTATTTCATTAGCGGATTTGCATCAGAAGTTTCAGTGATATTAACCGGAGCTAATCGTGTGACCTTGGCCAGCGAAATGCAGGAAAGTACTCGTAAGTTTAAGGTAACTGCTGATTTGACGGATGCCAGTGTTGGAACGATTGAAGTTCCCTTGAATATTGAAAATCTTCCAAGCGGATTGACTGCTGTGGCAACGCCTCAAAAGATCACAGTGAAAGTTGGGAAGAAGGTTAAGCGAGATGGGATGATTGTTGTGCCACAAGTTGACCAAAGCCAGATTGATTCCAAGCTACAAATTGATAGTGTAACCGTGTCAAATGAACGGGTCTCTGTCACAACTGACCAAGAAACACTAGCTAAAATTGATCGTATTATTGCGCTTTTACCAACTAGCGAACGTATAACAGGTAATTATAGTGGTTCAGTGCCTTTGCAGGCAATCGACCGTAATGGTGTTGTCTTACCAGCGGTGATTACTCCATTTGATACGACAATGAAGGTCACTACAAAACCAGTAGCACCAAGTTCAAGCACATCAAATTCAACAACAAGCAGTTCGTCGGAGACATCTTCATCAACGAAAGCAACTAGTTCAAAAACGAATTAAAAATAGGAAAAGGATTTTATAAAAATGGGTAAATATTTTGGGACTGATGGAGTCCGTGGAGAAGCTAACGTAGAATTAACGCCAGAATTGGCCTTTAAACTAGGACGTTTTGGAGGCTATGTTCTTAGCCAACATGAAACGGAAGCACCGAAAGTTTTTGTAGGACGTGATACACGTATTTCAGGAGAAATGCTAGAATCTGCCTTGGTGGCAGGTCTCCTCTCTGTAGGGATTCACGTCTACAAACTTGGTGTCCTTGCAACACCAGCAGTAGCTTACTTGGTAAAAACTGAGGGAGCCAGTGCAGGTGTCATGATTTCTGCTAGCCACAACCCAGCCCTTGATAATGGGATTAAGTTCTTTGGTGGTGATGGTTTCAAACTAGATGATGAAAAAGAAGCAGAAATTGAAGCCTTGCTAGATGCTGCGGAAGACACTCTTCCTCGTCCAAGTGCTGAAGGCTTGGGAACCTTGGTAGATTATCCAGAAGGTTTGCGTAAGTATGAAGGATATCTTGTTTCAACTGGAACTCCTCTTGAAGGAATGAAGGTTGCCTTGGATACGGCTAATGGTGCAGCTTCTACAAGTGCCCGTCAAATCTTTGCAGATCTTGGTGCTCAATTAACTGTTATTGGGGAAACACCAGATGGTCTTAACATCAACCTTAATGTTGGTTCAACCCACCCAGAAACCCTTCAAGAAGTGGTCAAAGAAAGTGACTCAGCTATCGGTTTGGCTTTTGACGGAGACAGTGACCGTTTGATTGCTGTCGATGAGAATGGCGATATCGTCGATGGTGACAAGATTATGTACATCATCGGAAAATACCTTTCTGAAAAAGGACAATTGGCGCAAAATACAATCGTGACAACCGTTATGTCTAACCTTGGTTTCCACAAGGCCTTGGATCGTGAAGGCATTAACAAGGCAGTCACTGCAGTTGGCGATCGTTACGTTGTTGAAGAAATGCGAAAATCAGGCTACAACCTTGGTGGTGAACAGTCTGGTCACGTCATCTTGATGGACTACAATACAACAGGTGATGGCCAATTATCTGCTGTTCAATTGACGAAAATCATGAAGGAAACTGGTAAGAGCTTATCAGAGTTGGCAGCAGAAGTAACCATCTATCCACAAAAATTAGTCAATATCCGAGTGGAAAATGCCATGAAGGAAAAGGCTATGGAAGTGCCAGCTATTAAGGCTATCATCGAGAAGATGGAAGAAGAAATGGCAGGGAATGGCCGTATCCTAGTACGCCCAAGTGGAACAGAGCCCCTTTTGCGTGTTATGGCAGAAGCGCCTACAACAGAAGAAGTAGACTACTATGTTGATACCATCGCAGACGTAGTTCGAGCTGAAATCGGGATTGACTAAATCTTAGAAAACTAGATGAAAATAAAAAATTATGGTACAATAGCTTATAATATTGTAGCCAAGGGAGAAAGACATGAATCTTAAACGTGAACAAGAATTTGTTAGTCAGTATCATTTTGATGCGCGTAATTTTGAATGGGAAAATGAAAATGGAGCTCCTGAAACTAAGGTGGATGTGAACTTCCAATTAATTCAACATGACCAAGAAAATCAAGTGACTTCCTTGATTGTTGTCTTGAGTTTTATGATTGTATTTGATAAATTTGTCATCAGTGGAACCATTTCACAGGTGAATCATATCGATGGTCGTATTGTTAACGAACCAAGTGAATTGAACCAAGAAGAAGTGGAAACCTTGGCTCGTCCATGTTTGAACATGCTCAACCGTTTGACTTACGAAGTAACTGAAATTGCATTAGACTTACCAGGAATCAATTTGGAGTTCTAATATGAAATTAGCTGTTATCACAGATTCCTCTGCCTATCTCAGTGCAGATACCTTGCAAAGAGAAGATTTATTTGTCTTGGATATTCCTGTCAATATTGATGGTGAGGAGTATGTCGAAGGTATCAATCTGACTGCTGAGGAATTTTACCAAAAAATGGCTCAGGCTTCTGAATTGCCTAAGACCAGTCAACCAAGTATTGCAAAGTTAGATGAGATTCTAACTTCGCTCAAAGAACAAGGTTATACACATGCTTTGGGGCTTTTCCTATCTTCTGGAATTTCAGGTTTTTACCAAAATATCCAGTATATGATAGAAGAATATGAGAGCTTAACTATTGCTTTCCCAGACACTTTGATTACAAGTGCTCCTCTGGGTATCATGGTTGAAAGTGTCTTTAACTGGCGAGACCAGGGCGATGACTTTGCCATTATTCAGGATAAGCTAGCTATTCAGATTAGTCATACCTCTGCTTTCATCATGGTGGATGACTTGGACCACTTGGTTAAAGGTGGACGCCTTTCAAATGGAGCTGCTATTTTGGGCAATCTGTTAAGCATTAAGCCAATTCTTTATTTCAACGACCAAGGTGTGATTGAAGTATACGAAAAAGTCCGTACTGAAAAGAAAGCAACCAAGCGCTTAATTGAAATTATCAAGGAAGCAACAGCTTCAGGCCAATACCGTATCATTGTTATTCACGGAGATGCCCCTGAAAAGGCTGAGGAATTGCGTCAGCACTTACTTGAATCTGGAGTAGGTACGGATGTTTCACTTGCTACATTTGGTAGTGTCATTGGAACACACCTAGGAGCAGGAAGCATTGCTCTAGGTTATATTCCAGTAATTTAGTTTGCGCTTCTAGGCTAGTTAAGAAATAGCAATTGAACACGGACTACCTGCCTCTTGAAAAAAGATGCCTGTCTTGCCTTTCATGGAAAGTCAGCGCCATTCCCTATTTTTCATGGG
>CAUQTL010000031.1:0-14088 GCA_963521035.1 uncultured Streptococcus sp. | reverse complement strand
TTGATGGCTTAGAAATCCATGAAAACGATAATCTTGGTATGGTTGATGGGAAAATCCTCGTGTCAAACCCTGATATGCATCAAACCTTGACAGAAACCTTGAAACATATGTTGGATGAAGATAGTGAAATTGTAACCTTCTATGTCGGTGAAGATGGAAGCGAAGAACTTGCTAATGAAATTGCTCAAGAAATCGCAGAAGAATTCGAAGACGTTGAAGTCGAGATTCACCAAGGTCAACAACCTGTTTACCCATACCTATTTAGTGTGGAATAAGATTAATGAAGAACTGAGAAATCAGTTCTTTTTTCTTTTTGAATAATGAAATCGGTATCTTTTTAATAAAAACAAAAATAACATTCATAAATAAACGTTAAAATAGAAAATTCAGAAAATTTCTTCTTTTGTCTTGAAAATTTTTGAAAAAATGGTATGATAGTAACAAGTTATTTTTAAGTGAAGAGAAAGGGGAACAATGGAGAAAATCAGTTTAGAATCTCCTAAGACGGGGTCGGACCTAGTTTTGGAAACACTTCGTGATTTAGGAATTGATACCATCTTTGGTTATCCTGGTGGTGCAGTCTTGCCTTTTTATGATGCGATATATAATTTTAAAGGCATTCGCCACATTCTAGGACGCCATGAGCAAGGTTGTCTGCATGAAGCTGAAGGTTATGCCAAATCAACTGGAAAGTTGGGTGTTGCCGTCGTCACTAGCGGACCGGGAGCAACAAATGCCATTACAGGGATTGCGGATGCCATGAGCGACAGTGTTCCCCTTTTGGTCTTTACAGGTCAGGTGGCGCGAGCAGGGATTGGGAAGGATGCCTTTCAGGAGGCAGACATTGTGGGAATTACCATGCCAATCACTAAGTACAATTACCAAGTTCGTGAGACAGCTGATATCCCTCGAATCATTACGGAAGCTGTCCATATCGCAACTACAGGTCGACCAGGGCCAGTTGTCATTGACCTACCTAAAGACGTATCTGCTTTAGAAACGGACTTCATCTATTCACCAGAAGTGAACCTACCAAGCTATCAACCGACTCTTGAGCCAAATGATATGCAAATCAAGAAAATCTTGAAGCAATTATCCAAGGCTAAAAAGCCAGTCTTGCTAGCTGGTGGTGGAATTAGTTATGCTGAAGCAGCTGCAGAATTAAATGAATTTGCAGAACGCTATCAAATTCCAGTGGTAACCAGTCTTTTGGGACAAGGAACGATTGCAACGAGTCACCCACTCTTCCTTGGAATGGGAGGCATGCACGGGTCATTCGCAGCTAATATTGCCATGACGGAAGCGGACTTTATGATTAGTATTGGTTGTCGTTTTGATGACCGCTTGACGGGGAATCCTAAGACCTTCGCTAAGAATGCCAAGGTTGCCCACATTGATATTGACCCAGCCGAGATTGGCAAGATTATCAGTGCAGATATTCCTGTAGTTGGAGATGCTAAGAAAGCCTTGCAAATGTTGCTGGCCGAACCAATAGTTCATAACAATACTGAGAAATGGATTGAGAAAGTAACAAAAGACAAGAACCGTGTTCGTTCTTATGATAAGAAAGAACGTGTGGTTCAGCCACAAGCTGTTATTGAACGAATTGGTGAATTGACGAATGGAGATGCCATTGTGGTAACAGACGTTGGTCAACACCAAATGTGGACAGCCCAGTATTATCCTTACCAAAATGAACGTCAGTTAGTGACTTCAGGTGGTTTGGGAACGATGGGATTCGGAATTCCAGCAGCAATCGGGGCTAAAATTGCTAACCCAGATAAGGAAGTAGTCTTGTTTGTTGGGGATGGTGGTTTCCAAATGACTAACCAGGAATTGGCTATTTTGAACATTTACAAGGTGCCAATCAAGGTGGTTATGCTGAACAACCACTCACTTGGAATGGTTCGCCAGTGGCAGGAATCCTTCTATGAAGGTAGAACGTCTGAGTCGGTCTTTGATACCCTTCCTGATTTCCAATTGATGGCACAAGCTTATGGCATTAAAAACTATAAGTTTGACAATCCTGAGACCTTGGCTCAAGACCTTGAAGTCATCACTGAGAATGTTCCTATGCTAATCGAGGTAGATATTTCTCGTAAGGAACAGGTGTTACCAATGGTACCAGCTGGTAAGAGTAATCATGAGATGTTGGGGGTGAAGTTCCATGCGTAGAATGTTAACAGCAAAACTACAAAATCGTTCAGGAGTCCTCAATCGCTTTACTGGCGTTCTGTCTCGTCGTCAGGTTAATATCGAAAGTATCTCTGTTGGAGCAACAGAAGATCCGAATGTATCGCGGATCACCATTATTATTGATGTTGCTTCACATGATGAGGTGGAGCAAATTATCAAACAACTCAATCGTCAGATTGATGTGATTCGCATTCGTGATATTACAGACAAGCCTCATTTGGAGCGCGAGGTAATTTTGGTTAAGATGTCAGCGCCAGCTGAGAAGCGCGCTGAGATTCTAGCGATTATTCAACCATTCCGTGCAACGGTGGTAGATGTAGCGCCAAGCTCGATTACTATTCAAATGACAGGAAATGCTGAAAAGAGTGAAGCTCTATTGCGAGTCATTCGACCATACGGTATTCGCAATATTGCTCGAACGGGTGCAACTGGATTTACCCGTGATTAATACTCTTCGAAAATCTCTTCAAATCACGTCAGCTTTGCCTTGCCGTACACAAGTACAGCCTGCGGCTAGCTTCCTAATTTGCTCTTTGATTTTCATTGAGTATAAAAATATTTTAAATTTGTTAAACCAGCCTAAAAGGCAATAAATAATAGAAAAGAGAGAAAAAACTATGGCAGTTCAAATGGAATACGAAAAAGATGTTAAAGTAGCAGCACTTGACGGTAAAAAAATCGCCGTTATCGGTTATGGTTCACAAGGACATGCGCATGCACAAAACTTGCGTGACTCAGGTCGCGATGTCATCATCGGTGTACGTCCAGGTAAATCTTTTGATAAAGCAAAAGAAGATGGATTTGACACTTATACAGTAGCAGAAGCTACTAAATTGGCTGATGTTATCATGATTTTGGCACCAGACGAAATCCAACAAGAATTGTACGAAGCAGAAATCGCTCCAAACTTGGAAGCTGGAAATGCAGTTGGGTTTGCCCATGGCTTCAACATCCACTTTGAATTTATCAAAGTTCCTGCGGATGTAGATGTCTTTATGTGTGCTCCTAAAGGACCAGGACACTTGGTGCGTCGTACTTATGAAGAAGGATTTGGTGTTCCAGCTCTTTACGCAGTATACCAAGATGCAACAGGAAATGCTAAAAACATTGCTATGGACTGGTGTAAAGGTGTTGGAGCAGCTCGTGTAGGTCTTCTTGAAACAACTTACAAAGAAGAAACTGAAGAAGATTTGTTTGGTGAACAAGCTGTACTTTGTGGTGGTTTGACTGCCCTTATCGAAGCAGGTTTTGAAGTCTTGACAGAAGCAGGCTATGCCCCAGAATTGGCTTACTTTGAAGTTCTTCACGAAATGAAATTGATCGTTGACTTGATCTACGAAGGTGGATTCAAGAAAATGCGTCAATCTATTTCAAACACTGCTGAATACGGTGACTATGTATCAGGTCCACGTGTAATCACTGAACAAGTTAAAGAAAATATGAAGGCTGTCTTGGCAGACATCCAAAATGGTAAATTTGCAAATGACTTTGTAAATGACTATAAAGCTGGACGTCCAAAATTGACTGCTTACCGTGAACAAGCAGCTAACCTTGAAATTGAAAAAGTTGGTGCAGAATTGCGTAAAGCAATGCCATTCGTTGGTAAAAACGACGATGATGCATTCAAAATCTATAACTAATTGATAGAAAGTAAGGTGAAGGCGAGTTGGGGGACTAACTCGCTTTTATAATCAATTCATCTCTTTTTAAAAGATGGATTACGATAAGTTTGAAATAGTCTAGGAGAAAATGATGTTAAGTTCAAAAGATATAATCAAGGCTCATAAAGTCTTGAACGGTGTGGTTGTGAATACCCCACTGGATTACGACCATTATTTATCGGAGAAGTATGGTGCTAAGATTTATTTGAAAAAGGAAAATGCTCAACGTGTTCGTTCTTTTAAAATTCGTGGTGCCTATTATGCCATTTCGCAGCTCAGCAAGGAAGAGCGTGAGCGTGGGGTAGTCTGTGCCTCTGCGGGGAATCATGCACAGGGAGTTGCCTATACTTGTAATGAAATGAAGATTCCTGCTACTATTTTTATGCCCATTACCACTCCGCAACAAAAGATTGGGCAGGTTCGCTTTTTTGGTGGGGACTTCGTAACCATTAAACTAGTTGGAGATACCTTTGATGCTTCTGCTAAAGCAGCTCAAGAATTTACAGTTTCTGAAAATCGTACCTTTATTGATCCCTTTGATGATGCTCATGTGCAGGCAGGTCAAGGGACAGTTGCTTATGAGATTTTAGAAGAAGCTCGAAAAGAATCGATTGATTTTGATGCTGTATTGGTTCCTGTTGGTGGTGGCGGTCTCATTGCTGGGGTTTCTACCTATATCAAGGAAACAAGTCCAGAAATTGAAGTCATTGGGGTAGAGGCTAATGGAGCGCGTTCCATGAAGGCTGCTTTTGAAGCTGGTGGACCTGTTAAACTCAAGGAAATTGACAAATTTGCGGATGGGATTGCTGTACAAAAGGTGGGACAGTTGACCTATGAAGCAACTCGTCAACATGTTCAAACCTTAGTAGGTGTCGATGAGGGGTTGATTTCTGAAACCTTGATTGACCTCTACTCTAAGCAAGGGATTGTTGCAGAACCTGCTGGAGCGGCTAGTATCGCCTCTTTAGAAGTTTTAGCTGAATATATCAAGGGGAAAACCATTTGTTGTATCATTTCTGGAGGAAATAATGATATCAACCGTATGCCAGAAATGGAAGAGCGTGCCTTGATTTATGATGGTATCAAGCATTATTTTGTGGTCAACTTCCCGCAGCGTCCAGGGGCTCTGCGTGAGTTTGTAAATGATATCCTGGGGCCAAATGATGATATTACACGTTTTGAGTATATCAAGCGAGCTAGCAAGGGTACAGGGCCTGTATTGATTGGGATTGCCTTAGCAGATAAGCATGATTATGCAGGCTTGATTCGTCGAATGGAAGGTTTTGATCCATCTTATATTAACTTAAATGGTAATGAAACGCTCTATAATATGCTCGTCTGAGGACTAATAAAAAAATATCATATTATTTGCACAATTGATGTATAGGTGCTATAATGAAGATGAAGAAAGGGGGCGATTCCTATGGACTTAGGAAATCGGTTACGCTATTTCTATCATAACTCATTATAGTACCTATGTTTTTTGATTCAGTTTATAGTAAGGGAGTAAAATTACTTGTTATATGTAAGGAGTTTTTTGAAATCTACTATTTTATATATAGCTAATCTGAAATTTGGCTAAATATAATAGGAATTAGAAAAAATAATCAATACTAATGAGAAGCCTTATACTGAGGTTACTGAGAAGAGTGACGGGATACTCGGAAGATGAAGACCGTAGAAAAATGAAACATAGAATACTACGGTTTCCTAGCTACTCGCTTTTTAATGGGTAGGAGAAATAAAAAGTAAACTTGATAAAGTAAATAAATAGTACAAGTTGACCAAATGATTGAATGCTGGTGCAGACATGAAAAAGTCTAAAAGGAGAAAAATACTCGTTAGAAATGGTTTAGAGCAGAAGATTATTTTGTCAAATTTTTTTGTTTTGCAGTGGAATAAATAATATGAAATAAGATTAGAATATGTCTAGATTATCGAGAATCAGCATCTGTCAAATATGAATATTATTACATAAATAAGATTTAATAATACAATTGTTTTAAAGAACTATAAAAATTGTTTTCGACAGTGAAAAACCTATATATTATAAGCTTTAATAAGATAGCAAGTAAAAATAAGGGCGTTTATTTTATTGAATATATGTTTTTTTATTGACAAAAAGCATAAAAGCGTATACAATTAAATATCGTAAATAAGAAAATAGGAGAAAGACATGGCTAAGTCAAACTTTGAAAAAGTAGAATCAGTTGTTGGCTGGGTTCGTGATAAGAAAATCACAGGCTACCGTATCTCTAAAGAAACGAATGCTCGTGAAATGTCTATCATTGCTCTAGCGCAGGGGCGTGCAAAAGTTAAAAATATTTCGTTTGAAACGGCTCTAGGTTTAATTGATTTCTATGATAAAAATCATGAAAAATTTGAAGATTAATCTTTGGATAATGGTGGATTCTTGAATAGGGTCTGCCTTTTCATTTTTTGGCTAGTAAAAAGACTGCACGGTTGATGCAGCCTTTTCTTTTTATTTGAGATAGCGTTGAAGGAATTCTTTTGTACGGTCTTCTTTAGGATTGGTGAAGAGGTCTTCTGGTTTGCCTTCTTCAGCAATCACACCCTTATCCATAAAGATAACACGGTGAGAGACGTCACGGGCGAATTCCATTTCGTGGGTTACGACAATCATAGTCAAGCCTTCCTGAGCCAGATCTTGCATGATTTTGAGGACTTCTCCAACCATTTCTGGATCGAGAGCTGATGTTGGTTCATCAAAGAGAATGGCGTCCGGATTCATTGAAAGGGCACGAGCGATGGCTACACGTTGTTTTTGACCACCTGAGAGTTGTTTTGGTTTGGCTTGCCAGTAGCGTTCTCCCATGCCGACCTTTTCTAGGTTTTCTTTGGCAATCTTTTCAGCTTCTGTACGTTCGCGTTTAAGGACAGTTGTCTGAGCGACAATTGTGTTTTCAAGTACGTTAAGATTTTCAAAGAGGTTAAAGGATTGGAACACCATCCCCAACTTTTCACGGTATTGCGTGAGGTCATAGCCTTTTTCGAGGACGTTTTGTCCATGATAAAGGATTTGTCCATCAGTTGGCGTTTCAAGGAGGTTAATGGAGCGTAGGAAGGTTGATTTTCCGCTTCCAGAGCTTCCGATGATAGAGATAACTTCTCCCTTGTGGACAGTGAGAGAAATGTCTTTTAGCACTTCGTTTTGTCCATAGGATTTTTTGAGGTGTTTAATTTCAAGGATTGCTTGTGGCATTATTTCAAATCCTCCGTTTGCATTTGGTTAGCACCTGTAGTATAGGTATCCATGTCCATGCGGCGTTCGATGAAGCGTAGGATACGTGTTACGGTGAAGGTGAGGACAAAGTAAATCACGGCGATGATTGTAAATGTCTGGAAGTATTGATAGGTTTGTGTTGCCACGGTATTTCCTGAGAAATAAAGTTCGACAACAGAGATAACGTTCAATACAGATGTATCTTTGATATTGATGACAAATTCATTACCAGTTGCTGGTAGGATGTTACGGACTACCTGAGGTAGGACAATCTTACGCATGGTTTGGTTATGAGTCATACCAAGAGCAGTCGCAGCTTCAAATTGTCCCTTGTCAACTGCCAGGATACCACCACGGACGATTTCAGTCATGTAGGCACCGGTATTGATTGAAACGATGAAGATAGCAGCTAGTGTACGGTCAAGGTTGATACCGAAAGCTTGGGCAGTTCCATAGTAGATAACCATCGATTGAACAATCATTGGTGTACCACGGAAAATTTCGATATAGACATTGAGAATCCAGCCGACTAGTTTTTGTAGGCCATAAATGGCTTTATTCTCAGATAGAGGAGCAGTACGGAAGACACCAATGGCAAGGCCGATAATGAGACCTATGATGGTTCCGACGATAGAGATTAAAAGAGTGATACCAGCACCACGCAAGAGTTGTTGCCAGTTTTCAGAAAGAATTTTAGCGACTTGGCTAAAGAAACTACTGCTAGTCTCTTCAGTTGTTGTAGCTTCGGCAGGTTGTTCCTTAATCATACGATCCATCAAGGCAACTTGGTCGTCTTTTGAAATGGTTTCAATACTGGCATTGATTTGGCTAATACGGTTGTCATCTTTACGAAGTCCAATGGCGATAGCTGTATCTTCTTCCCCAGTTTTGAAACCTGGTTCTACTTGGACCATCTTAAACTTAGAGTTTGCAGCTTCAGCAGTCAGTGCTTCTGGGCGTTCAGAAACATAAGCATCGATGACACCAGCCTCAAGAGCTTGGCGCATTTGAGCGAAGTCTCCCATGGCTGTTTCTTTTTTAGCACCTGTGATTTGTGCAATCAAGTCATAAAGATAGACACCTTGTTGAGAAGTGATTTTCGCACTGTTAAAGTCATCCAAAGATTTGGCGTTTGCATAAGTAGAATCTTTTTTGACAAGTAGAACTGGTTCGCTAGTGTAGTAACTGCTTGAAAAAGCAATTTCTTGTTTACGCTCAGCAGTAGGACTCATACCTGCGATAATCATGTCAATCTTACCAGAAGTAAGGGCAGGGACTAGACCTTCCCACTTGGTTTTAACAACCAAAGGTTCTTTACCTAAGTCCTTAGCGATTTTCTTGGCGATTTGAACATCGTATCCGTTAGCATACTGGTTAGTCCCATCGATTTTGACAGCTCCATTGCTATCATCATCCTGGGTCCAGTTAAAGGGAGCATATGCCGCTTCCATCCCGATGCGTAAATATTCATCGGCTTGAGCAACATTGACAAGTCCCAGCATCAGCAAGAGACTTGTGAAAATAGATAAGTATATTTTTCTCATGATTTCTCCTATTTCTAATCTATTAAAAAATAACTGTCTCCTATTTTATCGAAAAAAACTCTATTTTTCAATATAGGTAAGCCCTTACTTATGAAAAAATGATATAATGATAACAAAGATAAAAAGGGGGCTTAGTTGATGAAAAAAACTTTTTTCTTACTAGTGTTAGGCTTGTTTTGCCTTCTGCCATTCTCTGTTTTTGCCATTGATTTCAAGATAAACTCTTATCAAGGAGATTTGTATATTCATGCAGACAATACAGCAGAATTTAGACAGAAGATAGTTTATCAGTTTGAGGAAGACTTTAAGGGCCAAATCGTGGGACTTGGACGTGCTGGCAAGATGCCTAGTGGATTTGCCATTGATCCTCATCCAAAGGTTCAGGCTGCGAAAAACGGTGCTGAACTAGCAGACGTTACTAGCGAAGTGATAGAAGGAGCAGATGGTTATACTGTGAAAGTCTATAATCCAGGCCAGGAAGGCGACACAGTTGAAGTTGACCTTGTCTGGAACTTAAAGAATTTGCTTTTCCTTTATGATGATATCGCTGAATTAAATTGGCAACCTCTGACAGATAGTTCAGGGGCTATTGGGAAGTTTGAATTTCATGTAAGGGGAGACAAGGGGGCTGAAAAACTCTTTTTCCATACAGGGAAACTTTTTAGAGAGGGAACGGTTGAAAAGAGTAACCTTGATTATACTATCCGTTTAGACAATCTTCCGGCTAAACGTGGAGTTGAGTTACATGCCTATTGGCCTCGGACCGATTTTGCTAGCGCTAGGGATCAGGGATTGAAAGGGAATCGTTTAGAAGAGTTTAATAAGATAGAAGACTCGATTTTTAAAGAAAAAGAGCAAAGTAAACAACTCGTTACTTGGGTCTTCCCTTCGATACTTTCTATCTCCTTATTATTGAGTATTTGCTTTTATTTTATTTATAGAAGAAAGACCACTCCTTCGGTCAAATATGCCAAAAATCATCGTATCTATGAACCACCAATGGAATTAGAGCCTATGGTTTTATCAGAGGCTGTCTACTCGACCTCCTTGGAGGAAGTGAGTCCCTTGGTCAAGGGAGCTGGAAAATTCACCTTTGACCAACTTATTCAAGCTACCTTGCTAGATGTGATAGACCGTGGGAATGTCACTATCATTTCAGAAGGAGATGCAGTTGGTTTGAGGCTAGTAAAAGAAGATGATTTGTCAAGTTTTGAGATAGACTGTCTAAATCTGGCCTTTTCAGGCAAAAAAGAAGAAACTCTTTCCAATTTGTTTGCGGATTACAAGGTATCTGATAGTCTTTATCGTAGAGCAAAAGTCTCTGATGAAAAACGGATTCAAGCAAGGGGGCTTCAACTCAAATCTTCTTTTGAAGAAGTATTGAAAGAGATGCAAGAAGGAGTGAGAAAACGAATTTCCTTCTGGGGGCTCCCAGATTATTATCGTCCTTTAACTGGTGGGGAAAAGGCCTTGCAAGTGGGTATGGGGGTCTTGACTATCTTGCCCCTATTTATCGGATTTGGTTTGTTCTTGTACAGTTTGGATGTTTATGGCTATCTTTACATCCCCTTGCCAATACTTGGTTTTTTAGGTTTGGTGTTGGCTGTTTTCTATTATTGGAAGCTTCGATTAGATAATCGTGATGGTGTCCTAAATGAAGCAGGAGCAGAAGTATACTATCTCTGGACCAGTTTTGAAAATATGTTGCGTGAGATTGCACGATTGGATCATGCTGAATTGGAAAGTATTGTGGTCTGGAATCGCCTCTTGGTCTATGCGACCTTATTTGGCTATGCGGACAAGGTCAGCCATTTGATGAAGGTTCATCAGATTAAAGTGGAAAATCCAGATATCAATCTATATGTAGCTTATGGTTGGAATAGTATGTTTTATCATTCAAGCGCGCAAATGAGCCATTATGCCAGCGTCGCAAATACAGCAAGTACCTACTCTGTATCTTCTGGAAGTGGAAGTTCTGGCGGTGGCTTCTCTGGAGGCGGAGGTGGCGGCAGTATCGGCGCCTTTTAAAGAGAGCTATCAATGGCTGAAAAAATATGCTATAATGGAAGATAGAAAAAGGAGTAATCTATGTATCTTATTGAAATTTTAAAATCTATCTTCTTCGGGATTGTTGAAGGAATTACGGAATGGTTGCCGATTTCCAGTACAGGGCACTTGATTTTAGCAGAGGAGTTTATCCAATACCAAAATCAGAGTGAAGCCTTTATGTCCATGTTTAATGTCGTGATTCAGCTTGGTGCTATTTTAGCAGTTATGGTCATTTACTTTAACAAGCTCAATCCTTTTAAACCAAGTAAAGACAAGCAGGAAGTTCGTCGAACTTGGCAATTGTGGTCTAAAGTTCTTGTAGCTACTTTACCTTTGCTTGCAGTATTTAAGTTTGATGATTGGTTTGATACCCACTTTCATAACATGGTTTCAGTTGCTCTCATGTTGATTATCTATGGGATTGCCTTTATCTATTTGGAAAAGCGCAATAAAGCGCGTGCTATCGAGCCAAGTGTAACAGAGTTGGACAAGCTTCCTTATACGACAGCCTTCTATATCGGCCTCTTCCAAGTTCTTGCCCTTTTACCAGGGACCAGTCGTTCTGGAGCAACGATTGTCGGTGGTTTATTGAATGGAACCAGCCGTTCTGTTGTGACAGAATTTACCTTCTATCTTGGAATTCCTGTTATGTTTGGAGCTAGTGCATTAAAGATTTTCAAATTTATAAAAGCAGGACAACTCTTGAGCTTTGGGCAATTATTCTTGCTCTTGGTTGCCATGGGAGTAGCCTTTGCAGTCAGTATGGTGGCTATTCGTTTCTTGACCAGCTATGTGAAAAAACACGACTTTACCCTTTTCGGTAAATATCGCATCGTGCTTGGTAGTGTCTTGCTACTTTACAGTTTTGTTCGTTTATTTGTATAAGAAAAACCTTGAAGGGGCAACTCTTCAAGGTTTTAAAATCCAGTCACGGTAATCCCCAACAGGCGGACACCTCTTTCTTTCTCGCTTAATTCTTCATAGAGTTGCAGGGCTATTTGGCTTATATGACTAGCATCCTGTGTTTTTTGAGCGAGACTTTTTCGTTTAGTAAGAGTTGAAAAGTCCTCGTAGCGGATTTTCAAAATGACAATTTTTCCAGCTTTTTCTTGTTGATGTAGATTGAGAGCGACTCTTTCTGATAGAAGAGTCAGCTCTTTTTTGATGTCTTCCTCAGCACGGAGAATCTTTCCATAGGTTTTCTCCTTACCGATTGATTTACGGATGCGATTGGATTTGACGGGGGAATTGTGGATACCTCGAGCCTTTCGATACAGGTCATAGCCCAGTCTGCCAAAGCGGTCTATTAGGGTTACTTCAGGGACTTCAAGCAAATCAGCGCCAGTAAAAATACCCATTTGATGAAGCCGTTCCACCGTCTTTTTTCCTACTCCATGAAACTTGGAAATATCCATTTGTTTGAGAAAATCTTCAGCCTGGTCAGGTAGAATCACTGTCAGACCATGTGGCTTTTGATAATCACTGGCCATTTTAGCTAAGAATTTGTTGTAAGAAACGCCAGCAGAAGCAGTTAGATGGAGTTCTTGCCAGATATCTTTTTGAATGAGGCGAGCAATTTTGACGGCTGACTTGATGCCGAGTTTATTTTCTGTTACATCCAAATAGGCTTCGTCAATACTCATAGGTTCAATCAAATCTGTATAGCGCTTAAAGATAGTTCGAATTTGGAGTCCCACAGATTTGTATTTTTCATAATTCCCTGAGATAAAGACGGCCTGGGGGCAACGCTCATAAGCTTCCTTGGAACTCATGGCTGAATGGACACCAAAAGCTCGTGCCTCATAGCTACAAGTGGAAACGACACCACGTCCACCTGTTTGCCGAGGGTCACTGCCGATAATGACAGGTTTTCCTCTGAGTTTAGGATTATCCCTGATTTCTACCGCAGCAAAAAAGGCGTCCATGTCAATATGGATGATTTTTCTTGACAAATCATTTAACAAAGGAAAAATCAACATACCTAGCACCTTTTTACTACTTATTTTCTTTTATTATACCCTTTTTTCTGAAAAAAAGAAAAAAGGACTTTATTTTTTCAAAAATATAATACAGTTTGGGGCAAAATATAGACTGTTTTAGAAAAGAAAGTGTAAAAACAGGGATTTTTCGCTTGTTGAAATCGGTTACTGTATGGTATACTTGTCTCATGAATGTAACAGATGACTGTTACTAGAAAGAAAAAAGAGGACATTAACATGGTTGTTAAGACAGTTGTTGAAGCACAAGATATTTTTGATAAAGCTTGGGAAGGCTTCAAAGGCGTAGATTGGAAAGAAAAAGCAAGTGTATCACGCTTCGTACAAGCTAACTACACACCTTACGATGGAGACGAAAGCTTCCTTGCAGGACCAACAGAACGTTCACTTCACATCAAAAAAATTGTAGAAGAAACTAAGGCTCACTACGAAGAAACTCGTTTCCCAATGGACACTCGTCCAACATCTATCGCTGATATCCCAGCAGGATTTATCGATAAAGAAAACGAAGTTATCTTCGGTATCCAAAACGATGAACTCTTCAAATTGAACTTCATGCCAAAAGGTGGTATCCGTATGGCTGAAACTACTTTGAAAGAAAATGGATACGAACCAGATCCAGCTGTTCACGAAATCTTTACTAAATACGTAACAACAGTTAACGACGGTATCTTCCGTGCTTACACTTCAAACATCCGTCGCGCTCGTCACGCTCACACTGTAACTGGTCTTCCAGATGCATACTCACGCGGACGTATCATCGGTGTTTACGCACGTCTTGCTCTTTACGGTGCAGACTACTTGATGCAAGAAAAAGTAAACGACTGGAATGCAATCAAAGAAATCGACGAAGAAACAATCCGTCTTCGTGAAGAAATAAACCTTCAATACCAAGCTTTGCAACAAGTTGTTCGCTTGGGTGATCTTTACGGAGTTGACGTTCGCAAACCAGCGATGAACGTTAAAGAAGCAATCCAATGGGTTAACATTGCTTTCATGTCTGTTTGCCGTGTTATCAACGGTGCTGCTACATCTCTAGGACGTGTGCCAATCGTATTGGACATCTTTGCAGAACGTGACCTTGCTCGTGGTACATTTACTGAATCAGAAATCCAAGAATTCGTTGATGATTTCGTTATGAAACTTCGTACAGTTAAATTTGCTCGTACAAAAGCTTACGACCAATTGTACTCAGGTGACCCAACATTCATCACAACTTCTATGGCTGGTATGGGTAACGACGGTCGTCACCGTGTTACTAAGATGGACTACCGTTTCTTGAACACTCTTGACAACATCGGTAACTCTCCAGAACCAAACTTGACAGTTCTTTGGACTGACAAATTGCCATACAACTTCCGTCGCTACTGTATGCACATGAGCCACAAACACTCTTC
>CAUQTL010000030.1:0-15137 GCA_963521035.1 uncultured Streptococcus sp. | reverse complement strand
GCTAGCAAATTTGCTTCAGATATCACTCTTGAGTACAAAGGTAAATCAGTTAACCTTAAATCAATCATGGGTGTTATGAGTCTTGGTGTTGGCCAAGGTGCTGACGTTACAATCTCAGCTGAAGGTGCAGATGCAGACGACGCAATCGCTGCTATCACTGAAACTATGGAAAAAGAAGGATTGGCATAAGGAAAATGACAGAAATGCTTAAAGGAATCGCAGCATCTGACGGTGTTGCAGTTGCAAAAGCATATCTACTCGTTCAACCGGATTTGTCATTCGAGACTGTTTCAGTCGAAGATACAAACGCAGAAGAGGCTCGTTTGGATGTAGCTCTTGAAGCTTCTCAAAACGAGCTTTCTCTTATCCGTGAGAAAGCTGTAGGTACGCTTGGTGAAGAAGCGGCTCAAGTTTTTGACGCTCATTTGATGGTTCTTGCTGACCCAGAATTGATTGGTCAGATTAAAGAAACAATCCGTGCTAAGAAAGTCAATGCTGAAGCAGGTCTTAAAGAAGTGACTGACATGTTCATCACTATCTTTGAAGGCATGGAAGACAACCCATATATGCAAGAACGTGCAGCGGATATCCGCGACGTGACAAAACGTGTATTGGCAAATCTTCTTGGTAAAAAATTGCCAAATCCAGCTTCTATCAATGAAGAAGTAATTGTGATTGCGCATGACTTGACACCATCTGATACAGCTCAATTGGACAAAAACTTTGTAAAAGCTTTTGTAACAAACATCGGTGGACGTACAAGCCACTCAGCTATCATGGCACGTACACTTGAAATTGCAGCTGTATTGGGAACAAATAACATCACTGAAGTAGTGAAAGACGGTGATATCCTTGCCGTTAACGGAATCACTGGTGAAGTGATTATCAACCCAACAGATGAACAAGCAGCAGAATTTAAAGCAGCTGGTGAAGCTTATGCTAAACAAAAAGCTGAATGGGCACTTTTGAAAGATGCTCAAACAGTGACTGCTGACGGTAAACACTTCGAGTTGGCTGCTAACATCGGTACTCCAAAAGACGTTGAAGGTGTTAACAACAACGGTGCAGAAGCTGTTGGACTTTACCGTACAGAGTTCTTGTACATGGATTCTCAAGACTTCCCAACAGAAGATGAGCAGTATGAAGCATACAAGGCTGTTCTTGAAGGAATGAATGGTAAACCAGTTGTCGTTCGTACAATGGATATCGGTGGAGATAAGGAACTTCCTTACTTCGATATGCCACACGAAATGAACCCATTCCTTGGATTCCGTGCCCTTCGTATCTCTATTTCTGAAACTGGAGATGCAATGTTCCGTACACAAATCCGTGCCCTTCTTCGTGCTTCTGTTCATGGTCAATTGCGTATCATGTTCCCAATGGTTGCCCTATTGAAAGAATTCCGTGCAGCTAAAGCAGTCTTTGATGAAGAAAAAGCGAACCTTCTTGCTGAAGGAGTTGCAGTTGCGGATGATATCCAAGTTGGTATCATGATTGAAATTCCTGCAGCAGCGATGCTTGCAGACCAATTTGCTAAAGAAGTTGACTTCTTCTCAATTGGTACAAACGACTTGATCCAATACACAATGGCAGCAGACCGTATGAACGAGCAAGTTTCATACCTTTACCAACCATATAACCCATCAATCCTTCGCTTGATCAACAACGTTATCAAGGCAGCTCACGCTGAAGGTAAATGGGCTGGTATGTGTGGTGAGATGGCTGGTGACCAAAAAGCTGTTCCACTTCTTGTCGGAATGGGCTTGGATGAATTCTCTATGTCAGCAACATCAGTACTTCGTACACGTAGCTTGATGAAGAAATTGGACACTGCTAAGATGGAAGAGTACGCTAACCGTGCCCTTACAGAGTGTTCAACAATGGAAGAAGTTCTTGAACTTCAAAAAGAATACGTTAACTTCGATTAATGTCATTAACCTTGTAACCTAGTTGCAAGGTTTTTTGATATATTCGGGAATAGTATAGTCTTGTGAAGTCCACTTTTCAATGGTTCAGAGGCATGATATAATAGGAGAAACAAATAGAATAAGAGAGAAATCATGTCTAAAGAAATTGATATTGAGTATTACCACCAGCTAGCCTTGCAAAAGCAGAAGGAGCACCGTAAAGTTTTAGCCAATTTAAAGAAAAAGCCACCAAAAAATTTAGATAAGATAGCTCAGCAGATTCACCAAGAAGTCTTTGCGGAGATTGATTGTACGGCCTGTGCCAATTGTTGCAAGACATTGGGACCTGACTTCAAGGAAGCAGACATCACTCGTATTGCTAAGTACTTTAAGATGAAATTACCAGCTTTTGAAGCGGAGTTTCTGCAGGTAGATGAAGATGGGGATAAGGTTTTTAAATCCATGCCTTGTCCCTTTCTAGGAGGAGATAATCTCTGTTCCATCTATGAGGTTCGTCCAAAGGCCTGTCGAGAGTTCCCCCATACGGACCGTAAAAAAATCCATCAAATCAACCATTTGACGATTAAGAATACTTTGACCTGTCCAGCAGCCTATCTCTTTGTTGAGAAATTAAAGGATAAGTTATAGAGATTCGTGGCTTTAAATCTTGTACAAAGATTACAGGATAAAAATTTTTTATAATAACTAGCAATATGAAGGGAGTACCTGTGCCTAGACCAAAAACAAAAGAGGAGCTAGTGCTGGCCTCTAAGGAAAACTATGACAAGCTCAATCGTTTCATCTAAACGTTATATAAGTTTAAAAGGGCTACCAAGTAATGTAGCCCTTTTGGATTATACAAGCAAATTACCATGCAAAAGCTGTCGTTGGAGCATTGAGCGCTTCTAACCACTGTTTATTTTTTACGGGGCAAAGAGTTACGGATATACCGGCCATATCTAGACTGGTCATAAATGTTCCTGATTTTATAAAAGTAATAGCGACTCCTTCAATTTCTAAGAGTTGAAGGAGATCATTGATAAATATGCCCATTTCTAAGTTGCTGGTAGTGCCTAGATTATTTACAAGCAATATAAAATGATCACCCTTTTTCCAATGATAGTGCAATCTTAATTTACTTATAATTTCATTTGCAAGGATTTCCGATGATTGGAATGGGACGATACGATAGCCTTCTTCGCCATGTATCCCAATACCATAAGAAATATTTCCTTCTTCCAAGTTAAATAGTGGACGGGTGGCTTGGGGGAGACTAGCCGATTTCGTTGCAAAGCCAATTGTTGCGATTTCGGGAGCAAGCTGATGACCTAAATCAGTTAGTTGTTCTATGTCGGCACCATTTTGAGCTGCATATCCTAGAACTTTATGAAGTAAAATAGTCCCTGCAAGCCCTCTTCCTCTAATTTGAAATCTATTGTGAGGTTCAATTGAAATATCGTCGTGTGCTAGACTATAGCCGACCTTAATTCCTTCTTGTCTAGCAGTATTAATGGCCCAGCTAAATTCTTTGATGTCTGCTTCGAAATTTTTTACGATGATGAAGACACCGTGACCATTGTTTAAAAAACGAATGGACTCTAAGATTTCAGTTCTTGTAGGAGGAGTAAATAATTGGCCATAGATAGCAGCGGTAAGCATTCCTTCTCCCACATATCCAATATGCGCAGGTTCGTGACCGGAACCTCCACCCGACAATATTGGAACCTGATGAGGATTGCGATTTTTTTGATAGACTAATGGTAAGGTAGGGTGTTTTTCTAATTCAGTATGACTGCTGACAGTTGCCGAAATGTAACTTGAAATAATTTTCTGTTTATGATTTGAAATAAATGTCATTGTGGTCTCTTTCCAATAATTGTCATGATTAGAAAGTCTGGTTGTGGAACTGGACTTTTTTTATTGACGTAAGCCTTCACGATTTCTGCTAGTGCATGTGAATGATAGTCTAACAAAAAACAAGTATAAGCAGATGAATCGATATCAATCTGACCATATTCTCTTAAAATTTTTGATACAAGCAAGCGACAGTAGCTGATGAATTGGTCATAGAAGTTATTTTGCCCTTGAATATCAAAAAGTTGAATATAAAAGTCACGCTCTTGTTCGAAATAAAAAAATAATTCTTGTAATAGTTTTTGGCCTGAAATGAAGTCCAAGTTATTGGTGATATACTCGGTTAAGTCATTTTCAAATATCCAGTCTAGCAGTTCATATTTGTCAAGAAAGTGATTATAAAAGGTCTGTCTACGAATGCCAGCTGATTCCATGATATCTACAATAGAGATTTTGTCAAATTCTCTAGTAGCTAATAGGTCTCTAAATGCCTTGGCAATCCGTTTTTTTGTAATAAATGATGATGCCATAGGAAACCTTTCTTTTACTTACTTCATTTTACCAAAAAAATGTTTTGAACGGGTTTAAAAGGGGACAAATAATAGAATCTGTCCCTTATCATCCAGTAATAAAAAATATATAATGAAAGCGAAAACAAAGGTACATGCCGAAAGGAGTTTCTCATGAAAAAAATTATAAATGAACCGACACAAGTTGTTGATGAAATGTTGCAGGGATTGTCATTCATGCATGATGACTTGGTAGAACGCTTAGATGGTTTTGATGTCATCGTTAGAAAGGCAGAAAAGACAGGAAAAGTTGGACTCATTTCAGGTGGAGGTTCAGGACATGAACCAAGTCATGCTGGATTTGTAGGAGATGGAATGTTGTCTGCTGCCATTTGTGGAGCAGTCTTCACTTCACCTACTCCGGACCAAATTTTAGAAGCCATTAAGGCGGCTGATGAAGGTGCTGGAGTTTTCATGGTCATCAAGAACTATTCTGGTGACATTATGAACTTTGAAATTGCACAAGAACTTGCTGAAATGGAAGGCATTGACGTAGCAAGCGTTGTAGTCGATGATGATATTGCTGTTGAAAATAGTCTCTATACCCAGGGCCGTCGAGGTGTTGCAGGTACTATTTTAGTTCATAAAATTTTGGGTGCTGCAGCTCGTTCTGGTAAATCATTAGCTGAAATGAAGGATTTGGCAGATAAACTTGTGTTAGAAATTAAAACAATTGGCCTTGCCTTGTCTGGAGCAACTGTCCCTGAAGTTGGCAAACCAGGATTTGTTCTAGAAGACGATGAATTTGAATACGGAGTTGGTATTCACGGTGAGCCAGGGTATAAAAAAGAGAAAATGCAACCTTCAGCACAATTGGCATCAGAATTGGTTGAAAAATTATCTGAAGGTTTCCAACTTAAAGCTGGAGAACGCTATGGTCTTCTCATTAATGGTTTAGGAAGCACACCGCTTATGGAACAATATGTATTTGCAAATGATGTGGCTAAATTACTCCATGAAAAAGGTGTTGAGTTGGCATTTAAGAAAATTGGAAACTATATGACCTCAATCGATATGGCTGGCTTGTCATTAACATTGATTCGATTGGCAGATGATGAGTGGTTAGATGCTCTAAATGCACCTGTTACTACACCAGCTTGGTAAAACTCAAGGAGGAAATGTCAAATGAATGCTGAACAAGCTCTTGAATGGATGAAGCTTTTTAATGAAAAGATTCAAGAACAGAAAGATTACCTTAGTGAGCTAGACACCCCTATAGGAGATGGAGACCACGGTGGAAATATGGCGCGTGGCATGGCTGCAGTGATGGAAAACTTAGAAGGAAAGCAATTTGAGACCAGCAGTGATGTGTTTAAGCTTGTCTCAATGCAACTACTGAGTAAGGTAGGCGGTGCTTCTGGTCCCTTGTATGGCTCTGCTTTTATGGGCATGGCCAAGGCTGATTCTAATTCGAAAATAGAGGAAATATTACAAAGCGGTTTGGATATGATTATCAAACGTGGAAAAGCAGAAGTTGGAGAAAAGACAATGGTTGATGTTTGGACTCCTGTTATTGCTGCCTTGTCTGCTGGTCAATTGACTCAAGAGGTTATTGATAAGGTAGTGAATGCTACCAAAGATTTACTTGCAACTAAAGGAAGGGCATCTTATGTAGGAGAACGTTCTCTTGGACATATTGATCCTGGTTCATTCTCATCAGGATTACTCTTTACTGCTCTTTTAGAAACTGGGGTGGTTTAATGGGAAGTATTGGTCTTGTTATCGTTTCACATTCCAAACACATTGCAGAAGGTGTTGTTGAACTGATTAGTGAAGTAGCTAAAGATGTTCCGATTACTTATGTAGGAGGAACCGAAGATGGAGGAATTGGAACTAGTTTTGATCAAGTAGATAGGGTTGTTTCCGAAAATCCAGCAGATACTTTATTAGCTTTTTTTGACCTAGGTTCTGCTAAAATGAACTTAGAAATGGTGGCTGATTTCAGTGATAAAAGTATCCTCATCAATAGGGTTCCAATTGTAGAAGGTGCCTATACTGCAGCTGCTCTTCTTCAGGCTAGTGCAGAACTGTCAGTTATTCAAACACAGTTGTCGGAGCTTGAAATCAATAAATAAGGAATTTTACTATAACTCTTTTTATAGATGGGCTATTGATTATCTCAACTATAAAATGTTAAGTAAATAATTTCAAAATCAGAAAGGGATTGCTTTATGCAGTTCCTTTTTAATGTAAAAGGAGTGGAATCATAGCGTTTCTAAATTGTGAATCATTCAAAACTGATTGGGATGGGACTATTCTAGCTTTAGAATTCTTTAAAAATTAAAATTTAAGGCAATCAATGGCTTAGAATAGTGCGAAAACATTTAGTTTATAGGAATTCTAGGTCTAGAATTGCATGGATATTTATGAAGTTGAGTTATTCGATAGTTAGGATTGTTCTATTCTGAAAGATTTGAGCTGTCAATCTTCTAGAATAGTAGTTTGCCAATGAATTTTGTTGAAAGATTCCTTGTTTTATGGTAGTCTAAAGTAAAAGAAAGCCTTATCATTATATTTGTATCTCTAATCTGACTTGGTTTAGGTCTAGAAGAAGGATAGATCTTTTTGGGATTTTTAATAACGATTATATTTTCACTTGCAAAAAATGTATTTCAACTTTACCTAATGTAGAAGAAGGAAATATCATAAAATGCTTATGACTTGTTTGAAAGAGAATGTAAACTAAAAATGGATTCCCTTTACATATTAGGAGTAGGTAGATGAGTAATCTAGAGTCAATTCGTAAAGCGCATATCATCGTATGGGGTGCCTATCTATTTTTATCATTAAGGGCGCCGCTAATTAGCAGCACTGAGTATATCTTGCTTATTTTTTTAGCATTTCTCTATTCAATAGTATCGTTACCTATATACTCTGTGAAGAATAAAATAGTATCCATTTGTTTGGCTATAAACTCGATTCTGTTAATGAGTTTTCCAATTTTAATCAATAAATTTTTCCCAGGAAACGTTTCTACTTATTTCGTATTAATAAGTATTTTTATCCTGGAGTTCTTAATCTTTAATAAAATTGGTAGAGACTTTGATACTAGATTAGCTAGTGAATATAGGAAAATCAGTCAGTTTAAAAGTAAGATGTCTCAATCTCCTTGGATAAAATATTTAGAGATTTCTAGTTTTATATTAACTATATTTCCATTTATTCTTCATGGTACAGTTGCTAATCGTGTATTTGCTCTTATCTTTTTGATAAAAATTTGTGTAGATACTACGATAAAGTTTCTATTAAACAGAATCTTTAAGACAAGTGAGGTAATGAAAAGGAGGATATTTTCTCTTTTTGTACTAGATTTGATTGTCTATTTATTTTTAGGCTATGTTTTAGCAATGCAAAAAGATGGATACCTATTTTCAATTCTACTAATTTTTTCTAATTTCTCACTTCCCTTTATCAGAGAAAAAGAGTATGAATTATTTAAAAATAAGAAATGAGATAGATATGGTTAAATCTTAGTTCTCTTTAAAATCAAATCAGGTAGAGAAAGGATATCTTATCTAGGTAACAAAGTGCTTTAAACGCAGTCGACGATTACTGATTAGAGAACTATCCTAACCATGCAACGTTAAAGAGGAGAAATCTTATGAAACTCGTATCACCAAATAATTATGCTGCTATTGAGTAAGAAGAGATGAGGTGTCTTGATGGGGGATTATCTCTACATAAAGACGGGTGAATGTTACAGTAAACGTAGCCACTGTTTATTTTATGGGGAATTAAATATGTTTAAACTAAGTGATAAAGTCAAAGTGGTTTTTGCTCTTTTAGGAGTAAGTTCCATATTGGTTAGTATGTATCTTATACCTTTTATTAAAACTGAGAATAAATTTTGGGAAATACTTTTATTTATATTAGGTGTATTGCTAATTGGAATTGCGTTACTAAATTCCCCAAAAATTAAATTTTGGAAATAGCGTTCGTGAATAGGTAACCATTTATTGATTGGATTTTTTAATGCTATTGATGAATGGGATGGAAAAAGTGACAATAAATTAAGAACAGGATAATAGTATTATGATGGTTGTTTTAATTTTGATGGTTGTGGTTTTTCTGTATTATGTAATTACAGAGCATTTTCAGAATAGTTATATTGACTGTATACTATTTCTAACATTGCTGATTTCTCATTTGATATGGGATTACTATTTTTTGCCCATTGAAGTTTTAGTAGCATTAAGTGGAGTAAATTTGTTGTCAAGATTATTCAAAAAAATGAGAAGTCAATAGAGTTGTTAGTGGATTATAAAGATGAAAGGTAAAATGGGGATATTTAAAATGAAACATTTTTTTGCAGGAATTGGTGAGATAAGATTTAGTAATTATCTATTGTCTCTATGTGTAGGACTAGCCCCTCTTTTTCATATCTATGTAATAGGCTCTGAAATGAGTTTTGTGAAAATAGTATTATCTATTTTGGGAGTCATATTTGTAGGTATTTTAACTATTGCTCGAATTTATAGAAGATTTTTTTATAATTCACTAGAATAGTATGTGTTAGTTAATCAATTGGAACTATTATTTTTGTTATACTTTACCACTTTTAAGTTTTTACATTAAACAGCTGGCTGAAGTGAAAGTTGTTTATCTTAGAAAGGAAAACTCTCAAATTGTCCTACAAATTTCTACTCTTCGATCTCGACCACACTCTTCTTGATTTTGATGCTGCTGAGGATGTGGCTTTGACACAACTTCTAAAAGAAGAAGGAGTTGCAGATATTCAGGCCTACAAAGACTTTTACATTCCCATGAACAAGGCTCTCTGGAAGGACTTGGAGCAAAAGAAAATTAGTAAACAAGAGCTGGTTAACACGCGCTTTTCTCGTTTATTTACCCATTTTGGATTTGAGAAGGACGGTACTTTACTTGCCCAGCGTTACCAATTTTACCTCGCTCAGCAGGGGCAAACGATTTCGGGTGCTCATGAACTTTTGGACAGCCTCATCGAGCGTGATTATGAGCTATATGCTGCGACAAATGGCATTACTGCCATTCAGACAGGGCGCTTGGCTCAATCTGGTCTGGCACCTTATTTCAATCAAGTCTTTATCTCTGAACAGCTGCAAACACAAAAGCCGGATGCTCTTTTTTATGAAAAAATTGGTCAACAGATTGCAGGTTTTAGCAAAGAAAAGACGCTGATGATTGGAGACTCTCTAACCGCCGACATTCAAGGTGGCAATAATGCTGGGATTGATACTATTTGGTACAATCCCCATCATCTGGAAAATAAGACACAAGCCCAGCCAACCTACGAAGTCCATTCTTACCAAGACTTGCTGGATTGTTTAGATAAACTGTAAAAAGTGGTTTAGATAGCCACTTTTTGCTATAATAGAGGCAGTAAAAACGAAGGAGTCGGCTATGGAACATTCGTCTTGGCATGCTTTGATTAAGGAGCAATTACCTGAGGGTTATTTTGGGAAAATCAATCAGTTTATGGAGCAGGTCTATGCTCAGGGGACTATTTATCCACCCAAGGAAAAGGTTTTTCAGGCTCTCTTGACCACACCCCTAGAAGACGTTAAGGTGGTGATTCTGGGACAGGATCCCTATCACGGGCCAGGTCAAGCGCAGGGCTTGAGTTTTTCTGTACCTGACTCTATCCCAGCTCCGCCATCCTTGCAAAATATCTTGAAAGAATTGTCAGATGATATCGGGGTTAAGAAATCTCATGATTTGACAGCTTGGGCTGAGCAAGGAGTCTTACTTCTTAATGCTTGTTTGACGGTTCCTGCTGGACAGGCCAATGCTCATGCTGGGCAGATATGGGAGCCTTTTACGGATGCTGTGATTCAGGTTGTCAATAATCTAGACAGGCCAGTGGTCTTTGTACTATGGGGAGCCTATGCACGCAAGAAGAAGGCCTTAGTTACCAATCCTCATCACTTGATTATCGAATCAGCCCATCCAAGTCCTTTGTCAGTTTATAGAGGATTTTGGGGTTCCAAGCCTTTTTCCAAGGCTAATGCATTCTTAAAAGAGACAGGACAAGAGCCAATCGATTGGCTTAGATAAGGAGAAAATATGCCTCAGTTAGCGACGATTTGCTACATTGATAACGGGAAAGAACTGCTCATGCTCCACCGTAATAAGAAGCCAAATGATGTCCATGAAGGGAAATGGATTGGTGTAGGTGGTAAGCTAGAGAGAGGAGAGACGCCTCAGGAATGCGCAGCGCGTGAAATCCTCGAAGAAACAGGGCTCAAAGCCAAGCCAGTTCTAAAAGGTGTTATCACTTTTCCTGAATTTACGCCAGATTTAGACTGGTACACCTATGTTTTTAAGGTGACAGAGTTCGAGGGGGACTTGATTGACTGCAACGAGGGAACGCTAGAATGGGTTCCCTATGACGAGGTTTTGAGTAAGCCGACTTGGGAAGGTGACCATACCTTTGTTGGGTGGCTTTTAGAAGATAAACCCTTCTTTTCAGCCAAGTTTGTTTATGATGGGGATAAATTGTTGGATACCCAAGTTGATTTCTATGAATAAAGGAGAAAGCAGATGCTACTAATCAAAAACGGTCGTGTAATGGATCCCAAGTCTGGTTTGGATCAAGTGTGCGATGTCTTAGTCCAAGATGGGAAAATTGTCAAAATTGCGCCTGAGATTAAAGAAGAAGGAGCAGAGATAATTGATGCTACTGGTCTTGTAGTTGCTCCTGGCTTGGTCGATATTCATGTTCATTTCCGTGAACCTGGTCAAACACATAAAGAAGACATTCATACCGGTGCCCTAGCAGCCGCTGCAGGTGGTTTTACAACTGTTGTCATGATGGCTAATACTAGTCCAACCATTTCAGACGTTGAGACTTTGAAAGAAGTTCTTCAATCTGCTGCCAAGGAAAAAATCAATGTTAAGACGGTTGCGACCATTACTAAGAACTTTAATGGCCAAGACTTGACTGACTTCAAGGCACTCTTAGAAGCTGGTGCGGTTGGTTTTTCTGATGACGGTATTCCGCTTGAAAGTAGTAAAGTTGTCAAGGAAGCCATGGAGGAAGCCAAAAAGCTTAATACCTTTATTAGTCTTCATGAGGAAGATCCAGGTTTGAATGGGATTCTTGGCTTTAATGAAAATATCGCTAAAGAACATTTCCATATCTGCGGTGCGACTGGGGTAGCTGAGTATGCTATGATGGCGCGTGATGTCATGATTGCCTATGCAACTAAGGCTCATGTTCATATCCAGCATTTGTCTAAGGAAGAAAGTGTTAAAGTAGTTGAGTTTGCTCAGGGGCTAGGTGCGCAAGTCACAGCAGAAGTAGCGCCACAGCATTTTTCTAAGACCGAAGCGCTCCTTTTGACTCAAGGTAGCAATGCTAAGATGAATCCTCCACTTCGTTTGGAATCAGACCGTCGTGCTGTTATCGAAGGTCTTAAATCAGGCATCATCACAGTTATCGCGACTGACCACGCGCCTCACCATGCAGATGAAAAAAATGTCGAAGATATTACCAAAGCGCCATCTGGTATGACTGGTTTGGAAACATCTCTTTCTCTCGGTTTAACTTATTTGGTCGAAGCTGGTGAGTTAAGCTTGATGGAATTACTTGAAAAAATGACATACAACCCATCCAAGCTTTACAACTTTGAAGCAGGTTACTTGGCTGAGAATGGTCCAGCGGACATCACTATTTTTGATGCTAAGGCTGACCGCCTTGTGGACTCCCATTTTGCTTCCAAAGCAACCAATTCACCATTCATCGGTGAAACCTTAAAAGGACAGGTTAAATATACCATCTGTAAGGGACAAATCGTCTATCAAAACTAGGTGGGAGCCTGCTCTGTAAACCAAAAGAATAGAGAGCCTATATGTACCAAACCCATCATTTTAAAGACAAGTTTATCTTATTTTTAAAGATATTTTTCCCTATCCTGATTTATCAATTTGCCAATTATTCTGCTTCCTTTGTTGATACGACTATGACTGGCCAATACAATACCATGGACTTGGCTGGTGTGTCTATGGCAACCAGTATCTGGAATCCTTTCTTTACCTTTCTAACAGGGATTGTGTCAGCTCTGGTGCCCATCATTGGTCACCATCTTGGTAGAGGTAAAAAGGAAGAAGTTGTGTCAGATTTTTACCAGTTCATCTATTTGGCCTTGGGTCTATCTGTGGTCTTGCTGGGGATGGTACTTTTCTTGGCACCACCAATCTTGAATCATATCGGACTAGAAGCACCAGTGGCTGCAGTAGCGGTTCGTTATCTCTGGTTTTTATCTGTTGGAATTATCCCCCTGTTGCTCTTTAGTGTCATTCGTTCCTTGCTGGATTCGCTGGGCTTGACCAAACTGTCCATGTATCTCATGCTTTTGTTACTCCCTCTCAATAGTGGATTTAACTATCTCTTGATTTACGGTGCCTTTGGAGTTCCAGAGCTGGGAGGTGCTGGTGCTGGTTTAGGAACATCCTTGGCCTACTGGGTCTTGCTGGGGATTTCTGTTTTGGTTCTATTTAAACAGGAGAAGCTCAAAGCCTTACACCTTGAGAAACGAATTCCACTTAATATGGATAAAATTAAGGAAGGAGTTCGTTTAGGTCTGCCTATTGGGGGGACTGTCTTTGCGGAAGTGGCTATCTTTTCCGTGGTTGGCTTGATTATGGCTAAGTTTTCGTCCTTGATTATCGCTAGTCACCAGTCAGCTATGAATTTTTCAAGTCTTATGTACGCCTTTCCTATGAGTATCTCATCGGCTATGGCTATTGTCGTTTCCTATGAAGTGGGAGCCAAGCGATTTGATGATGCGAAAACCTATATTGGTCTAGGAAGATGGACTGCCCTCATTTTTGCGGCCTTCACCTTATCCTTTCTTTACATTTTTAGGGGAAATGTGGCTAGTCTTTATGGTAACGACCCAGAATTTATTGATTTGACAGCACGCTTTTTGACTTACAGCCTTTTCTTCCAGTTAGCAGATACCTTTGCGGCACCGCTTCAGGGAATTTTGCGAGGCTATAAGGATACAGTTATTCCTTTTTACCTTGGTTTGGTTGGTTATTGGGGCGTAGCAATCCCAGTTGCTATGCTATTTGATACCCTAACAGATTTTGGAGCTTATTCTTACTGGATCGGCTTGATTATTAGTCTAATCGTGAGCGGGGTTCTCTACCGTTGGCGTTTAACTGTGATTATGAAGAGATTTGAATCTTTAGCAAAATCCAAAAGCTAAAAAGTTTGTGAAAAAATTTTCTTGATAAGAAAATCCCTTGTTTTCATGGGGTTTTCTTTTTTATTTTGTGAAATTTTCTTTAGAAAAACTTTGACAGTATTTGTCAAAAACGGTAAAATAGTAAGGTAAGAAGAAAGTTAGAAAGGCAAGAAGATGTCAATTTTAGATAAAAATCTTTTGCTAGAGATGTTCCGTAAGATGGAAGAAATCCGTCGTATGGACTTAAAAATTGCGCAATTAGTAAAAAAAGGGAAAGTGCCAGGAATGACGCACTTTTCTGTTGGAGAAGAGGCGGCTAACGTTGGTGCTATGTTGGCTCTCAATCCAGATGATCTAATTACCTCAAACCACCGTGGTCACGGGCAAGCTATTGCCAAAGGAATTGACCTCAACGGAATGATGGCTGAAATCCTTGGAAAATACACTGGAACCTGTAAAGGTAAAGGTGGTTCTATGCATATTGCCGACCTTGATGCTGGGAACCTTGGTGCAAATGGTATCGTAGGTGGTGGTATGGGAATCGCTGTTGGTGCAGCTCTCAGTCAGCAAATGCAAAATACCGGAAAAATTGTTGTCTGCTTCTTTGGAGATGGTGCGACCAACGAAGGTGTTTTCCACGAAGCAGTGAACATGGCTTCTATCTGGAACCTGCCAGTCATTTTCTATTGCATTAACAACGGTTACGGTATCTCTGCGGATATCAAGAAAATGACCAATGTAGAACATATCCATCAACGTAGCGCCGCTTATGGAATTCCTGGAATGTTCATCGAAGATGGAAACAATGTCATCGACGTCTACGAAGGATTTAAGAAAGCTGTAGACCATGTTCGCAGTGGCAATGGTCCAGTCTTGATTGAAAGTGTTACTTATCGCTGGCTCGGTCACTCATCATCTGACCCTGGTAAATATCGTACGCGTGAAGAAGTGGAATTGTGGAAACAAAAAGACCCGATCGAAAACCTTCGCAAGTACCTCATTGAAAACACTATTGCAAGTGCCGAAGAATTGGAAGAAATCCAAGCGCAAGTAAAGGAAGCAGTAGAAACTTCTGTTAAATTTGCAGAGGAAAGTTCATTCCCACCGCTTGAATCAGCATTTGAAGATATTTACGCAGACTAAGGAGAAAGAGATAAAATGGAAACAAAAACAATGTCCTTCCGTGACACCATTATCCTTGCTATGTCTGAGGAAATGCGTCGCGATGAAAATGTGTTCTTGATGGGAGAAGACGTCGGTGTCTTCGGAGGCGACTTCGGTACTTCTGTTGGAATGCTCGAAGAATTTGGACCAGAACGTGTTCGTGACTGTCCGATTTCTGAAGCTGCTATCTCAGGAGCAGCAGCAGGAGCAGCCATGACAGGCCTTCGTCCAATCGTCGATATGACCTTCATGGACTTTTCTGTTATTGCAATGGACAATATCGTCAACCAAGCTGCTAAAACACGTTATATGTTTGGTGGTAAAGGTCAAGTTCCAATGACTGTCCGTTGTGCAGCTGGTAATGGAGTTGGATCTGCCGCCCAGCATTCACAGTCTCTAGAGTCTTGGTTTACTCACATTCCTGGTCTTAAGGTTGTGGCACCCGGAACACCTGCGGACATGAAAGGACTGCT
>CAUQTL010000029.1:0-15355 GCA_963521035.1 uncultured Streptococcus sp. | reverse complement strand
GGTATCATCGTTCAAAATGAGAAGCGTATGCTTCAAGAAGCGGTTGACGCTTTGATTGACAATGGTCGTCGTGGTCGTCCAATCACAGGGCCAGGTAGCCGTCCACTGAAATCATTGAGCCACATGCTTAAAGGTAAACAAGGACGCTTCCGTCAAAACTTGCTCGGTAAACGTGTTGACTTCTCAGGACGTTCCGTTATCGCCGTTGGTCCAACTCTTAAGATGTACCAATGTGGTGTGCCACGTGAAATGGCAATCGAGCTCTTTAAACCATTCGTGATGCGTGAAATTGTTGCCCGTGATATCGTGCAAAACGTCAAAGCAGCTAAACGTTTGGTGGAACGCGGAGATGAGCGTATCTGGGATATTCTTGAAGAAGTAATTAAAGAACACCCAGTACTTTTGAACCGCGCACCGACCCTTCACCGTTTGGGTATCCAAGCCTTCGAGCCAGTCTTGATTGATGGTAAGGCCCTTCGCTTGCACCCACTTGTCTGTGAAGCCTACAATGCCGACTTTGACGGGGACCAAATGGCCATCCACGTACCGCTTTCAGAAGAAGCCCAAGCAGAAGCTCGTATCTTGATGCTCGCTGCTGAGCATATCTTGAACCCGAAAGATGGTAAACCAGTTGTTACTCCATCTCAGGACATGGTTTTGGGTAACTACTACTTGACCATGGAAGAAGCTGGTCGTGAAGGTGAAGGAATGGTCTTCAAAGACCGTGATGAAGCGGTTATGGCTTACCGTAATGGTTATGTTCACCTCCATTCACGTGTTGGTATCGCAACAGATAGTCTTAACAAACCATGGACAGAAGAGCAAAAACACAAGGTCTTGCTGACAACAGTTGGTAAAATCCTCTTCAACGACATCATGCCAGAGGGTCTACCATACTTGCAAGAACCAAACAATGCCAACTTGACAGAAGGCGTTCCAGCTAAATACTTCTTGCCACTTGGTGGAGATATCAAGGAAGCTATCAGCAATCTTGAACTTAACCCTCCATTCAAGAAGAAAAACCTTGGAAATATCATCGCTGAAATCTTCAAACGTTTCCGTACGACAGAAACTTCTGCCCTACTTGACCGTATGAAGAACCTCGGTTACCACCACTCAACTCTTGCAGGATTGACAGTGGGTATTGCCGATATCCCAGTCGTTGATGACAAGGCTGAAATCATTGAAGAATCACACAAACGTGTAGAACAAATCACAAAACAATTCCGTCGTGGTATGATCACAGACGACGAGCGTTACAATGCTGTTACAGCTGAATGGCGTGCTGCCCGTGAAAAACTAGAGAAACGTTTGATTGCTAACCAAGATCCTAAGAACCCAATCGTTATGATGATGGACTCAGGAGCCCGTGGTAATATCTCAAACTTCTCACAGCTTGCCGGTATGCGTGGTCTGATGGCGGCTCCGAACGGACGTATCATGGAATTGCCAATCCTTTCAAATTTCCGCGAAGGTTTGTCGGTATTGGAAATGTTCTTCTCAACTCACGGTGCGCGTAAAGGTATGACCGATACGGCCCTTAAGACAGCCGACTCAGGTTACTTGACTCGTCGTTTGGTTGACGTTGCCCAAGACGTTATCATCCGTGAGGACGACTGTGGAACAGATCGTGGTCTCTTGATCCGTTCTATCGCAGAAGGAAAAGAGATGATCGAGTCTCTGGAAGAACGTCTCAACGGTCGTTACACTAAGAAAACTGTTAAACATCCAGAAACTGGTGCAGTGATCATTGGTCCAAATGAGTTGATTACAGAAGACAAGGCGCGTGAAATTGTCAACGCTGGTGTGGAAGAAGTGACTATCCGTTCCGTATTTACATGTAACACTCGTCATGGTGTCTGCCGTCATTGTTACGGTATCAACTTGGCGACTGGTGATGCGGTTGAAGTCGGTGAAGCAGTCGGAACCATCGCTGCTCAATCTATCGGGGAACCTGGTACACAGCTGACCATGCGTACCTTCCACACGGGTGGGGTTGCCTCTAATACCGATATCACTCAGGGTCTTCCTCGTGTCCAAGAAATCTTTGAAGCCCGCAATCCTAAAGGGGAAGCGGTTATCACAGAGGTTAAAGGACAAGTTACGGCTATCGAAGAAGATGCATCAACTCGTACTAAGAAAGTCTTTGTCAAGGGCGAAACTGGCGAAGGTGAATATGTCGTTCCATTTACCGCTCGTATGCGTGTTGAAGTTGGTGACCAAGTAGCGCGTGGTGCTGCTCTTACAGAAGGTTCTATCCAACCGAAACGTCTCCTTGCAGTCCGTGATGTCTTGTCAGTTGAAACTTACCTTCTCGGTGAAGTACAAAAAGTTTACCGTAGCCAAGGGGTAGAAATCGGTGACAAACACATCGAGGTAATGGTTCGTCAAATGATCCGTAAAGTACGTGTCATGGATCCAGGAGATACAGACCTTCTCATGGGTACCCTTATGGATATCAATGACTTTACAGATGCTAACAAAGATGTCCTTATCGCAGGTGGAGTTCCAGCGACAGGTCGTCCAGTTCTTATGGGAATTACCAAAGCCTCACTTGAAACCAACAGTTTCTTGTCAGCGGCTTCCTTCCAGGAAACAACTCGTGTCCTTACTGATGCGGCTATCCGTGGTAAGAAAGACCATCTCCTTGGACTTAAAGAAAATGTTATCATCGGTAAAATCATCCCGGCAGGTACTGGTATGGCACGTTACCGTAACCTTGAACCACATGCTATCAACGAAGAAGAATACCTTAACCCTCCAGTAGAGGAAGAAGGAAATGAAGAAACAACAGAAGTAGTTGTGGATACTGCCGTTGAAACTGTGGAAGAAACAGTAGAATAAAAGCAGATGAGAGAGCCTTCGGGTTCTCTTTCTCTTTTCTGAAAACTTTCTCCATTTTTCCATGAAATGTGGTAAAATAAAAGAAAGAAGCTGACAAAGGAGACGGGTATGGAACAAACATTCTTTATCATTAAACCAGATGGTGTAAAAAGAGGACTAGTAGGTGAAGTGTTGAAACGCATCGAACAACGTGGATTTACAATCGAAAAATTGGAGTTGCGTTCACAGGTTTCAGAAGAGTTAATTGACCAGCACTATCAGGACTTGGTTGGTCAGAGTTTTTACCCACCGATTCGTGAATTCATGACTTCAGGACCGGTTCTTGTGGGGATCATTTCTGGTCCTAAAGTAATCGAAACTTGGCGAACCATGATGGGTGCAACTCGTCCAGAAGAAGCTTTGCCAGGGACTATTCGAGGTGATTTTGCAAAAGCTGCTGGTGAAAATCAGGTTATCCAAAATGTTGTACATGGTTCAGATTCAGAAGAGTCAGCTAAGCGAGAGATTGCTCTTTGGTTTGACGGAAAGTAGTAAAAGTTTGATGTAAGGGTTACTTGCATCAAACTTTTTTGCATTTTAGAGTAGAAAACTGACAGTTGAGAAATATTCTAGCAATGGTGAGAATTTCTAGCATATAATAAGAGCAAGTAGGGAGGAAGAATGATGGAAAAAATGAAAAAGCAAATTCGTGTTTTGTTATTGTTTACGATTTTTGGTATTAGTAGTTGTTCTTGTTTAAGTTTATCGACTTGGGCTTTGATGTTAAATCAAAACTGCTTCTATTATTTAGTTGGCATGTTGCTCCTTGCCAGTATTGGTGCAGGGCTAAACTACTATAGTGGACAGCGAAATCAATCTTATTCAGTTTTTAAGGAAGATAAGCAACAATTCTTGTATAGTCTCTTGCTCTTAGTAAACATTTTGGGTTTAGCTTTAATTGTCATAGACCATATCCTTGCAGGAAATACATCCGTAGAAGGGTTTGTGGAAGCCTTTCTACCAAGTTTCTTTTTCTTATTTGGTATTGATTTGTTAGTTTTTCTACCGATTCAGAAGTATGTAAATGGATTGAAAAAGATTTTGGGTAAGAAGGAAATCTGTTTTATTAGTGGACTAGCTATTCTAATCTTTCTCAGAAATCCTTGGATGCTATTATCCATGACCTTTTATATTACCTTAGGAATGCTATTTCTAGGACTGTTGGTGCCAAAAGTCATTCGCTGGGAAGTTTCGTTTTACAGCCATTTGATGAGAGATATCTTATTAGTTGTCTTTTTACTGTTTCTATTTTAAAATCAAAACAAGAACTGACCGAAGTTTTTACAATTCATAATATGAAATTCACAGATAATATCTCGACAAAGAACAACTTTTTGGTATAATAGAAACATGTACACTAAAAACGAAGAAGAGTTACAGTCCTTAGGTGAACGTTTGGGCTATTTATTAGAAAAGAATGATGTTTTAATTTTAACTGGCGAACTTGGAGCAGGCAAAACGACCTTTACAAAAGGTCTTGCTAGGGGATTACAGATTTCTCAGATGATTAAGAGTCCAACCTACACTATCGTAAGAGAGTATGAAGGTCGTCTTCCGCTTTACCACCTAGATGTTTATCGTATTGAGGGAGATGCTGATTCTATTGACTTGGATGAATTTCTCTTTGGTGGTGGAGTGACTGTCATCGAGTGGGGAAATCTTTTAGGTGATGCCTTACCAGATACCTATTTAGAACTGGAAATTCTAAAAGAGGAAGATGGTCGCAGATTAAACTTCAAAGCCAAGGGCTTGCGTGCAGAAAAACTCTTAGAGGAGCTTCAACATGGAGTATGAGTTGCTCATTAGGGAAGCAGAGGTTGAAGATGCGGCTGCTTTAGTATCATTTTTAAATCGTGTCAGTGTAGAAACAGATTTTACCAGTCTGGACAGGGATGGTATTTTGATGACAGATACTGAGATGGAGTTATTTTTGGATAAACAGGCTCACTCGGAAAATCAAATCACTTTACTGGCCTTACTGAATGATGAAATTGCTGGTCTTGTAAATATCACAGCTGATCAACGCAAGAGAGTTCGTCATATTGGAGATCTCTTTATTGTGATTGGTAAGAAATATTGGAATAATGGATTGGGAAGTTTTTTGCTAGAAGAAGTCGTAGAATGGGCGCAGGCTAGTGGCATTCTTCGTAGACTTCAACTGACTGTCCAAACTCGTAATCAGGCTGCAGTTCATCTATATCAAAAGCATGGTTTTGCAATTGAAGGTAGACAAGAGCGCGGTGCGTACATAGAAGAAGGGAAATTTATCGATGTTTACCTGATGGGTAGGCTGATAGATTAATAGAAATATGGTTAAAAAAATTATTGGAATGGTATTAGCTTTTCTAGCTGTGACAGTTTTGGGTGTGGGTGTTTTTGCTTATACTATTTATCAGCAAGGTACACAAACCTTATCAAAAACATATAAAAAAATTGGGGAAGAAACCAATGTTATTGAGGCGACTGAACCCTTAACGATCCTTTTAATGGGGGTTGATACTGGAAATGTGGAACGAACCGACCCTTGGGAAGGTAATAGTGACTCCATGATTCTCTTGACGGTTAATCCGCATACGAAAAAGACCATGATGTTGAGTTTGGAACGTGATATCCTGACTAAAATTCAGCATAAAGATGGCCAGATTGAGGAAGCGAAGTTAAACGCTGCCTATGCTGGTGGTGGTGCAGAGTTAGCTATTTCAACCATTCAAAAGATGATGAATATCCATATCGATCGCTACATTATGGTTAATATGCAAGGATTGCAACAATTGGTAGATGCAGTGGGGGGGATTACGGTTAATAATACACTAGGTTTCCCAATTTCTATCAGTGACCAAGAAGAATTTAACACCATTTCTATTGGTGTTGGAGAGCAGACAATAAATGGAGAAGAAGCCCTTGTTTATTCCCGTATGCGCTATCAGGATCCTGAAGGAGACTATGGTCGTCAAAAGAGACAACGTGAAGTCATTCAAAAGGTTGTTGAAAAAGTTCTTAGTTTGAATAGTGTCAGTCACTATCAGTCTATCTTAAAAGCCCTAAGTACCAATATGCAGACTAATATTGATTTATCTGCAAAAAGTATTCCAAGCTTGTTAGGTTACAAGGATTCGTTTAAAACTATTGAATCACAACAGTTGAAGGGTGAGGGAGAGATGTTGCAAGGTATTTCTTACCAGATTGTTTCTAGAGAGCATATGTTGGAAATGCAGAATATATTGCGACGTTCTTTGGGACAAGAAGAAGTCACTCAGCTTGAAACAAATGCTGTCTTATTTGAAGATTTGTTTGGACGGTTGCCTGTTGATAATGGGGATAATCAACAACAAGGTGTCTTTGTAACAAATGAAGTAGAATAGTTCGTTTTTTGATACAAATAAAAAATCAATCGTGGGAAATTTCCTGCGATTTTTTCAAAAAAATACGAATAGATAGGTAGGAGGAAACATGAAAGCGGAAATCATTGCTGTTGGAACAGAGATTTTGACCGGACAGATTGTTAATACCAATGCCCAGTTTTTGTCGGAAAAACTAGCAGAGATTGGGGTAGACGTATATTTTCAGACGGCTGTAGGAGACAATGAAGCTCGTCTCTTGTCTTTGCTTGAAATTGCCAGTCAACGTAGCAGTCTGGTGATTTTGACAGGTGGTTTAGGGCCAACTGAGGACGATTTGACCAAACAAACTCTGGCTAAATTTTTAGGGAAAGAATTAGTCTTCGATCCTCAGGCTCAGGAGAAGTTGGATGTCTTTTTTGCCCAGCGACCAGACTATGCCCGAACACCGAATAACGAAAGACAAGCTCAACTTGTAGAAGGAGCGACTCCGCTACCAAACGAAACAGGACTGGCTGTGGGGGGAATATTGGAAGTCGATGGAGTGACCTATGTCGTCCTTCCCGGTCCACCAAGTGAATTAAAACCCATGGTTTTAAACCAACTTCTACCTAAGTTGATGACAGGGAGTAAGCTATATTCCCGAGTTCTTCGTTTCTTTGGGATTGGCGAGAGCCAGCTGGTTACGATTTTGGCTGATTTAATTGATAATCAAACCGATCCTACCTTGGCCCCTTATGCTAAGACAGGAGAAGTAACCTTGCGTCTGTCAACAAAGGCTAGCAGTCAAGAAGAGGCGAATCAAGCATTAGCTGATTTGGAAAATCAAATCTTAGGTCGCCAGACCTTCGAAGGCCTTTCTTTACGAGACCTTTGTTATGGTTATGGGGAAGAAACTAGTTTAGCTAGCATTGTGGTAGAAGAACTGAAAAGGCAAGGGAAAACCATCACGGCTGCTGAGAGTTTGACGGCTGGTCTTTTCCAAGCTACTGTGGCGGATTTTTCAGGAGCTTCAAGTATATTTAAGGGTGGTTTCGTGACCTATAGCCTGAAGGAAAAATCAAAGATGTTGGATATTCCTGTCAAGGACTTGGAAGAACAGGGTGTGGTGTCTGAATTTACAGCTCAGAAGATGGCTGAGCAAGCACGAATCAAGACCCAGTCTGATTTTGGCCTTAGTTTGACTGGAGTGGCAGGACCAGATAGCCTGGAAGGACATCCAGCTGGGACAGTCTTTATAGGTTTGGCTCAAGAGCATGGAACTGAGGTCATCAAGGTCAATATTGGAGGTAGAAGTCGAGCAGATGTACGTCACATTGCGGTTATGCATGCCTTTAACCTAGTTCGCAAGGCTTTATTAAGTGACTAACTTTTGATATAATAGTAGATAGGTCTGAGGACCATTAGAATGTAGGAGAATAGAATGGCGAAAAAACCAAAAAAATTAGATGAAATTTCAAAAAAATTCGGGGCTGAACGTGAAAAAGCCTTGAATGACGCTCTTAAACTGATTGAGAAAGACTTTGGTAAAGGATCAATCATGCGTTTGGGTGAACGTGCCGAGCAAAAGGTGCAAGTGATGAGCTCAGGTTCCTTGGCGCTTGACATTGCCCTTGGATCAGGTGGCTATCCTAAGGGACGTATCATCGAAATCTATGGGCCAGAGTCATCTGGTAAGACAACAGTTGCCCTTCATGCAGTTGCGCAAGCGCAAAAAGAAGGTGGCATTGCTGCCTTTATCGATGCGGAGCATGCCCTTGACCCAGCTTATGCTGCGGCTCTTGGGGTCAACATCGATGAGTTGCTCTTGTCTCAACCAGACTCAGGAGAGCAAGGGCTTGAAATTGCAGGAAAATTGATTGACTCAGGTGCAGTTGATCTTGTCGTGGTTGACTCCGTTGCTGCCCTTGTACCTCGTGCGGAAATTGATGGAGATATCGGAGATAGCCACGTTGGTTTGCAGGCTCGTATGATGAGCCAGGCCATGCGTAAACTTGGTGCTTCTATTAATAAAACCAAAACAATTGCCATCTTTATCAACCAATTGCGTGAAAAAGTTGGGGTCATGTTTGGAAATCCAGAAACAACTCCTGGTGGACGTGCTCTGAAATTTTACGCATCAGTCCGTTTGGATGTTCGTGGAAGTACACAAATCAAGGGAACTGGTGACCAAAAAGACACCAATGTCGGTAAAGAAACTAAAATCAAGGTCGTGAAAAACAAGGTAGCTCCACCATTTAAGGAAGCCTTCGTTGAAATCATGTACGGAGAAGGGATTTCTAAGACTGGTGAGCTTTTGAAGATTGCAAGCGATTTGGATATCATCAAAAAAGCAGGAGCTTGGTACTCTTACAAGGATGAGAAAATCGGGCAAGGTTCTGAAAATGCTAAGAAATACTTGGCAGATAATCCAGAAATCTTTGATGAAATTGACCATCAAGTCCGTGTTCAATTTGGTTTGATTGATGGAGAAGAAGCTGCTGAAAGCAAAAAAGATGAAGCAGTTCAAGCAGATTCAGTGAATGAAGAAGTAACACTTGACCTAGGCGACGAACTTGAAATCGAAATTGAAGAATAAGCTGTTAAAGTAGTGGAGAAATTCACTGCTTTTTCGTTGTCTTTTTCTGGTTTTCAGCTCACGCATAGTTTGCTGTTTCTTGTCGCTCTTTTAGAAAGCTGATATAATAGCCTTATGAATAAAAAACGAACAGTGGATCTGATTCATGGTCCTATTCTTCCCTCACTTTTGAGTTTTGCCTTCCCAATCTTGCTATCAAATATTTTTCAACAGCTCTATAATACTGCTGATGTCTTGATTGTTGGACGTTTTCTTGGTCAAGATTCCTTGGCTGCGGTTGGGGCAACAACTGCTATTTTTGATTTGATTGTAGGTTTTACTCTTGGTGTTGGCAATGGCATGGGAATTGTCATTGCCCGTTATTATGGAGCTCGGAATTTCACTAAAATCAAGGAGGCAGTAGCAGCCACCTGGATTTTAGGTGCTCTTTTGAGTATTGTAGTTATGCTGCTGGGGTTTGTCGGTCTGTATCCACTCTTGCAATATTTAGATACTCCTGCAGAAATTCTTCACCAGTCCTATCAATATATTTCTATGATTGTGACCTGTGTCGGTGTCAGCTTTGCCTATAATCTCTTTGCAGGTTTGTTGCGGTCCATTGGGGACAGTCTAGCAGCCCTTGGTTTTCTGATTTTCTCTGCCTTGGTTAATGTGGTTCTGGATCTCTATTTTATTACGCAACTGCAACTGGGGGTTCAATCTGCGGGCCTTGCTACCATCATTTCGCAAGGCTTATCAGCGGTTCTCTGCTTTTATTATATTCGTAAGAGTGTGCCAGAACTTTTGCCTCAAATCAAGCATTTCAAATGGGACAAGGCCTTGTACGCGGATCTCTTGGAGCAAGGTTTGGCTATGGGTTTGATGAGTTCAATTGTGTCCATCGGCAGTGTGATTTTACAGTCTTCTGTTAATACCTTTGGTGCCGTAATTATTAGTGCCCAGACGGCAGCTCGACGCATTATGGCCTTTGCCCTTCTTCCTATGACCGCTATTTCTGCCTCGATGACGACCTTTGCTTCTCAGAATCTAGGAGCTAAGCGTCCAGACCGCATTGTTCAAGGACTTCGAATCGGCAGTCGTTTAAGTATATCCTGGGCAGTTTTTGTTTGTATCTTCCTCTTTTTTACCAGTCCAGCCTTGGTTTCCTTCTTGGCTAGTTCGACAGATGGTTACTTGATAGAAAATGGAAGTCTCTATCTGCAAATCAGTTCAGCCTTTTATCCCATTTTGAGCCTCTTGTTGATTTATCGCAATTGTTTGCAGGGTTTGGGGCAAAAAGTCCTTCCTCTGGTTTCTAGCTTTATCGAACTAATCGGGAAAATCGCTTTTGTGGTTTTGATTATCCCTTGGGCAGGATATAAGGGAGTTATCCTTTGCGAACCCTTAATCTGGGTTGCCATGACCATTCAACTGTATTTCTCACTGTTTCGTCACCCCTTGATAAAAGAAGGCAAGGAAATTTTAGCAACTAAAGTGCTATCCTAGTTGTATTTACTGAATAAAATCCATTTCCTCTAGTGAAAATCGAAAAAACTTGTGTTATAATAAGAAAGATTAAAATGTGAAAAAAGGAGATTCCTAATGGGACGTAAATGGGCCAATATCGTAGCCAAGAAAACGGCTAAAGATGGAGCTAACTCTAAAGTATATGCAAAATTTGGTGTAGAAATCTATGTAGCAGCTAAAAAAGGTGATCCAGATCCAGAATCAAACTCAGCTTTGAAATTCGTTATCGACCGTGCTAAACAAGCTCAAGTGCCAAAACACGTTATCGATAAAGCTTTGGACAAGGCTAAAGGAAACACAGACGAAACCTTTACAGAAGGACGTTACGAAGGTTTTGGACCAAATGGTTCTATGTTGATCGTGGATACTTTGACTTCAAACGTTAACCGTACAGCGGCTAATGTCCGTGCTGCCTTTGGTAAAAACGGTGGAAACATGGGCGCTTCAGGTTCGGTTTCATACCTCTTTGACAACAAGGGAGTTATCGTATTTGCAGGTGAAGATGCCGATGCAGTCTTTGAGCAATTGCTTGAAGCAGATGTGGATGTGGATGATGTAGAAGCAGAAGAAGGTACAATTACTGTTTACACAGCTCCAACTGACCTTCACAAGGCTATCGTTGCCCTTCGTGAGTCAGGTATCGAAGAATTCCAAGTGACAGAATTGGAAATGATTCCTCAGTCAGAAGTGGAATTGTCAGGGGATGACCTTGAAACCTTTGAAAAACTTTACAGCGTTCTTGAAGACGACGAAGACGTACAAAAGATCTACACAAACGTAGATGGATTCTAATTTAACCTATAGAACATGATCCTAAGTGAAAAAATCACTTGGGATTTTTTGAATCAAGAAAATAGTTCTCTAGGAAACTTTTTATTGACATCTCTTTTCAAAGTGGTAAAATAGTTCTCATGAAAACTTATTTAGTTCCTAGGAGAACTAAATGCAATGGTTAGAAAGGAGTTAGTATGGATAAACCGATGTTAGTCTTTAAGCGTTTTGGTCATCAGATTCACCTCATGGTGCAAAAGGAAGCCAAACGTTGTGGTATTGAATTTATGGGTGGGCCTCAAGGTCAGGTTGTGCGTTTTTTGGATAATCGTGAGAAAAACCAAGACTTGGTCTTGATTAAAGATATCGAGCAGGAACTCAATATTACCAAGTCTGTTGCTAGTAATTTGGTCAAGCGTATGGTACAAAATGGTTTGGTGGAATTGGAGGCGAGTCCTAGCGATAAGCGGGCTAAGTTTGTTCGTCTGACAGACAAATCGCGTTCTCAAATGAAGCAGGTTAAGGCTTTTTTTGAACGCATAGACAAGCAGTTGATGGAAGGCATTGATGAAGATGAATTACTGATTTTTGAGAAAGTTCTCGGTCAACTACAGGAAAATATCAAGGGAATAGGAGAAGAGAATGAAGAAATTAGCCAAAAGAATTAGTAGAAAAGAATGGGGGATGATTTTACTAGCCATTCTCTTTACATGCTTTTCGGTCTATCTAGAGTTGGAAGTGCCAACTTATATCTCGAAAATTACGGATTTGCTAGGTAGTCAAGGAACTAATTTAGATGAGTTGTGGCAGCCGGCAAGCATGATGGTGGGAATGTCCTTTCTTGCCTTCTTGTCTGTAGTTGCAGTTGGATTTTTTGCATCCCGAGTGGCGGCTTCTTATACTAGTAGGCTGAGAAGTGATATTTTTAACCGAGTTTTGGATTACTCGCAGACAGAGATTAAGAAATTCTCTATTCCCAGTCTTTTAACTCGTACCACCAATGACATTACTCAAGTTCAAATGTTGATTACCATGGGCTTGCAAGTGGTAACACGTGGTCCAATTATGGCTATCTGGGCTATTGGGAAGATTTTAGGTCATTCAGAATACTGGCTCTGGGCCGTACTTGTGGCAGTGATTGTCAACGTTTTAATGACGACTGTTTTGATGACGCTAGCCTTTCCAAAACAGTCCTTGATTCAGGGGTTGACAGATAAACTGAACAGTATCACTCGTGAGAGTTTAGCAGGTATTCGTGTCGTTCGCGCCTACAATGCTGAAGAATACCAAAATGAAAAATTTGCATCAGCAAATGATGAATTGACACGCTTGAATTTGTTTGTCAACCGTCTTATGGCTATTTTGAACCCTATCATGATGGGGATTTCAAGTGGATTGAGTGTGGCGATTTACTGGATTGGGGCCTATGTGATTAACGACGCTGCTCCGATAGCGCGTCTGCCTCTCTTTAGTGATATGATTGTTTTCATGTCTTATGCCATGCAGGTTGTCATGGGCTTCCTTCTTATGGGAGCACTCTTCATCGTTCTTCCCCGAACTATGGTCTCTGCTAAGCGGATTAATCAAGTTTTAGATTTGCATTCTTCTATCCAAAACCCTGCTCAAGTGCAGCTGGCTGATGAAAACCTCAAAGGTCAGGTCGAATTTAAGGATGTGACCTTCCGCTATGCAGCAAATTCGGAGGCGGTTATTGAGCATGTTAGCTTTAAAGCAGAAGTTGGTCAAATAGTGGCCTTTATTGGGTCAACAGGTTCTGGTAAATCTACTCTAGTTAATCTGATTCCACGTTTCTACGATGTGTCAGACGGAGAAATTCTGGTGGACGGTGTCAATGTTCAAGACTATGCCTTAGAAGATTTGCGCAACAAGGTTGGTTATATTCCTCAGAAAGCGGTTCTCTTTTCAGGTGATGTCAAGGGTAATCTAGACTTTGGACAGGGTCAAGGAACACCGCTTAGTGAGCAGGCTATGTGGCAGGCTTTGGAGTTGGCCCAGTCTAAGAACTTTATCGAAGACAAGGAAGCGGGCTTAGAGTCAGAAGTGGCCCAAGGAGGAACCAACTTCTCAGGTGGTCAAAGACAGCGTCTGGCAATTGCGCGTGCCTTAGCTCGGAAGCCAGAAATCCTCATCTTTGATGACTCCTTCTCAGCCTTGGACTACAAAACAGATCGAGTTCTTCGTCAAGAGCTATCAGAGAAAACCAAGTCTATGACCAAACTCATCGTCGCACAGCGTATCTCAACAATTATGGATGCAGATTTGATTTTGGTCTTGGATCAAGGAAAAGTCGTGGGGCAAGGCACCCACAGGGAACTTCTAGCTAATAACGAAGTTTACCAAGAAATTGCCTATTCACAACTATCGAAGGAGGAATTGGAACATGGAAAATAAAAAAATGTCTCTTTGGAAACAGAGTAAACCCTATCTTGCAGGTCTCCAGTTTGCCCTTCTAATCGCCTTTCTAGCAACAATCGCATCCAATATCATTACTGTATATGGTCCAACCCGTATCAAGGAAATGACTAATATTATTGCTAGTGGTTTAGAAACAAGTGTGGATGTCGCTGCGGTTGCAGCTATTGGTGGTTTTTTGGCCGTCATCTATGTGATTGGACTCCTATCAAATTATTTGCAGGCCTTTCTGTTTACAACAGCTATTCAACGTTTTTCAGAGCGTTTGAGAAGAGCTATTGCAGCGAAAATCAATAGCCTACCATTGGGATATTTTGATGGACACTCTCAGGGGGATACTTTGTCTCGTGTAACTAATGACGTTGACACTGCAGCCCAGTCCCTTAATCAAAGTCTGGGAACAGTTCTTTCATCCACTTTACTGGTCGTGGCAGTCTTGGTAACCATGTTTGGGATGAACTGGATTTTAGCCTTGGTGACGGTTGTGTCAACCCTTATTGGTTTTGTTTTTGTATCCGTCTTTATGGGCAAATCACAGGGCTTTTTTAAGAGTCAGCAACAGGATTTGGCAGCTGTCAATGGTTATGTGGAGGAAATGTACTCTGGCCATAATGTGGTGACCAGTTACAATGCTATCGAGAGCACGAAAGAAGAATTTGCGAAATTAAACAATCGTCTGTATGATAGTATCTGGAAATCTCAATTTATTTCAGGAATTATGATGCCGATTATGATGTTTATTGGGAACTTTAGCTATGCCTTGGTGATTATTGTTGGTGCAGCCTTGGCTCTGAATGGACAGATTAGTATCGGGATTATCGTTGCCTTTATGGCCTACGTTCGTATCTTTTCTCAGCCTCTTTCACAAATTGCCCAAGGGATTACCAGTCTTCAGCAGGCTAGTGTAGCCATGGGCCGTGTCTTCGAATTCCTAGCTGAAGAGGAAATGGAAGACGAATCCCATAAAGCAAGACAATTGAGCAATATGAAAGGTCAAGTAGTCTTTGATCGAGTATCCTTTGGTTATACACCAGAGCGAACCATTATTCATGACTTTTCTGCGACCGCTCATGCAGGTCAAAAGGTTGCCATTGTCGGACCGACCGGAGCTGGTAAGACAACCATTGTCAATCTTTTGATGAAGTTCTATGAGATTGATAAGGGAAGTATCCGCATCGATGGTGTGGATAGCAAAGAGATGAAGCGTTCGGAAGTACATGATGCCTTTTCAATGGTCTTGCAGGATACTTGGCTCTTTGAAGGTACTATCCGAGATAATCTCATCTATAACCAAGAGGGTATTAGTGATGAGCGCGTGATCGAAGCCAGCAAGGCTGTAGGGATTCACCACTTTATTATGACCCTACCAGATGGTTACGATACCGTCTTGGATGATACAGTGACCTTGTCTGTCGGACAAAAACAACTCTTGACCATTGCTCGTGCTTTGCTGAAAGATGCGCCACTCCTAATCCTAGATGAAGCGACTTCATCCGTTGATACACGGACGGAGGAATTGATTCAGAAAGCTATGGATCGTTTGATGGAGGGCAGAACTTCCTTTGTCATCGCCCACCGCTTGTCTACTATCCGAAATGCTGATCTTATCCTCGTCATGAAAGATGGCAATATCATCGAGCAAGGCAATCATGAGGAGCTAATGGCGCAAGCTGGTTTCTACGCTGACCTCTATAACAGTCAATTTACAGAAGATGAAGCAGAAGAATAAACCCAAAGAAGGCTTGACGGCCTTCTTTTTCTGCACTATACTAGAAGAAAAGTGCTTCCCTGTAAGCAAAATTTGAGTAAGTGATGAGAAAATATATGAAAAATTATCAAGAATGGT
>CAUQTL010000028.1:0-15524 GCA_963521035.1 uncultured Streptococcus sp. | reverse complement strand
ATCAGCCTAGCGCCCACTTGGATGTGCGTGATATCTTTGGTGAGGAATATGCCTTCCGTGCAGGAACGGTTGGTACGGTGGCTGCCAAGACTGCCTATGGATTTGTAAAGGGCTATGAGCGAGATTATGGCAAGTTTTATCGTGATGCAGAAGTGGAACGTCTCGCTCAAGGTGCTGCTGGTGTCAAACGGACAACAGGCCAACACCCAGGGGGAATCGTTGTTATTCCTAACTACATGGATGTCTACGACTTTACGCCTGTCCAGTATCCAGCAGATGATGTGACGGCTGAATGGCAGACCACTCACTTTAACTTCCATGATATCGACGAGAACGTCCTCAAACTTGATGTATTGGGACATGATGATCCGACCATGATTCGGAAATTGCAGGACTTGTCTGGGATTGATCCTAATGAAATCCCTATGGATGACGAAGGTGTGATGGCCCTCTTTTCTGGGACGGATGTGTTAGGGGTAACACCTGAACAAATTGGAACGCCTACGGGTATGTTGGGGATTCCAGAGTTTGGAACCAACTTTGTTCGTGGAATGGTGGACGAGACGCACCCAACGACTTTTGCGGAGTTGCTGCAGTTGTCTGGATTGTCCCACGGTACTGATGTCTGGTTGGGAAATGCCCAGGATTTAATCAAGCAAGGAATTGCGGACCTGTCGACCGTTATCGGTTGTCGGGACGACATCATGGTTTACCTCATGCATGCGGGTCTGGAACCTAAGATGGCTTTTACCATTATGGAACGGGTACGTAAGGGCTTGTGGCTCAAGATTTCCGAAGAGGAACGCAATGGCTATATCGAAGCCATGAAGGCTAATAAGGTGCCAGAGTGGTATATCGAGTCCTGTGGGAAAATTAAGTACATGTTTCCTAAAGCCCATGCGGCAGCCTACGTTATGATGGCCTTGCGTGTGGCCTACTTCAAGGTTCACCATCCCATTTATTATTACTGTGCTTACTTCTCCATCCGTGCTAAGGCCTTTGATATCAAGACAATGGGGGCGGGCTTGGATGCCATCAAACGCAGAATGGAAGAAATCTCTGAAAAACGGAAGAACAATGAAGCTTCTAATGTAGAAATTGATCTCTATACAACTCTTGAGATTGTCAATGAGATGTGGGAGCGTGGTTTCAAGTTTGGAAAACTCGATCTCTACCGTAGTCAGGCAACAGAGTTCCTCATCGATGGGGATACCCTCATTCCACCATTTGTAGCAATGGATGGTCTAGGAGAGAACGTTGCCAAGCAATTGGTGCGAGCGCGTGAAGAGGGAGAATTCCTGTCTAAAACAGAACTCCGCAAGCGTGGTGGACTCTCATCAACCTTGGTTGAAAAGATGGATGAGATGGGGATTCTGGGCAATATGCCAGAGGATAACCAGTTGAGTTTATTTGATGAGTTGTTTTAAGGTCTTGGAGGAAAAAAGATGAAACTAAGAATTTTTGCGGAAGACAAACCAGCTCAAAAGTTTTTGACTATCAGCTAGAACTTGCTGACCAGACAATTCTTCTATCAACAGCACTCTTGTCGGGTGCTATTGCTTTAGCAGGATTATTCTCTGCTTTGAAAGAAAAATAAAAATAGAAAAGAGAAAATTACATGGTTTTACCAAATTTTAAAGAAAATCTAGAAAAATATGCGAAATTGTTGGTTGCAAATGGTATCAACGTGCAACCTGGTCACACTTTGGCTCTCTCTATCGATGTGGAGCAACGTGAGTTGGCTCATCTAATCGTGAAGGAAGCTTATGCTTTGGGTGCGCATGAGGTCATCGTTCAGTGGACAGATGATGTCATCAACCGTGAGAAATTCCTCCATGCGCCGATGGAGCGTTTGGACAATGTGCCAGAATACAAGATTGCTGAGATGAACTATCTCTTGGAGAACAAGGCTAGCCGTCTCGGAGTTCGTTCATCTGATCCAGGTGCCTTGAACGGAGTGGATGCTGACAAGCTTTCAGCTTCTGCTAAAGCTATGGGACTTGCTATGAAGCCAATGCGTATTGCAACACAATCCAATAAAGTCAGCTGGACTGTGGCAGCCGCTGCTGGACTTGAATGGGCTAAAAAAGTCTTTCCAAATGCTGCGAGCGATGAAGAAGCAGTCGATCTTCTTTGGGACCAAATCTTCAAAACTTGCCGTGTCTATGAAGCAGATCCTGTTAAGGCCTGGGAAGAACACGCTGCTATCCTTAAGAGTAAGGCAGATATGCTTAATAAAGAGCAATTTTCAGCCCTTCACTACACAGCGCCAGGGACAGATTTAACACTTGGCTTGCCAAAGAACCACGTTTGGGAATCAGCTGGTGCTATCAATGCGCAAGGAGAAGGATTCTTACCAAATATGCCGACAGAGGAAGTATTCACTGCACCTGACTTCCGTCGCGCAGATGGTTATGTAACTTCTACAAAACCGCTTAGTTATAATGGAAACATCATTGAAGGCATTAAGGTAACCTTTAAGGATGGACAAATCGTAGATATCACTGCTGAGAAGGGTGATCAGGTCATGAAAGACCTTGTCTTTGAAAATGCGGGTGCGCGTGCCTTGGGTGAATGTGCCTTGGTACCAGATCCAAGCCCAATTTCTCAGTCAGGCATTACCTTCTTTAACACCCTTTTTGATGAGAATGCTTCAAACCACTTGGCTATCGGTGCAGCCTATGCGACTAGCGTTGTTGGTGGAGCAGAGATGAGCGAAGAAGAGCTTGAAGCTGCAGGACTTAACCGTTCAGATGTTCACGTAGACTTTATGATTGGTTCTAACCAAATGGATATCGATGGTATCCGTGAGGATGGGACACGTGTACCACTCTTCCGTAACGGAGATTGGGCAAATTAAGGAGATAATATGTTAGGAAGTATGTTCGTTGGTCTCCTAGTGGGATTTTTAGCAGGTACTCTGACCAATCGTGGAGAACGCATGGGATGTTTTGGAAAAATGTTTCTCGGATGGATTGGTGCCTTTATAGGGCATTTGCTTTTTGGGACTTGGGGACCGATAATAGCAGGAACTGCCATTATTCCGGCAATACTAGGTTCCATGATTGTCTTAGCGATTTTCTGGAGACGAGGAAGTTAATTCCTTAAATCTGATACTCAATGAAAATCAAAGAGCAAACTAGGAAACTAGCCGCAGGCTGCTCAAAGCACTGCTTTGAGGTTGTAGATGAAACTGACGAAGTCAGCTCAAAACACTGTTTTGAGGTTGCAGATAGAACTGACGAAGTCAGTAACCATATATACGGCAAGGCGACGTTGACGCGGTTTGAAGAGATTTTTGAAGAGTATGAAACGAAAAGGAGGTTGGTCATTGTACCAGCCTCCTTTTGAGTATGATATAATAGTTCTATGAGATTGGATAAATTTTTAGTTGCCTGCGCTGTGGGGAGCCGAACTGAGGTCAAAAACTTGCTCAAGGCTGGTCGCGTGACGGTAAATGGTAAAAAAGAAAAGTCAGCTAAATTGCAGATTGATGAAGAAAGAGATGAGATTCGCTTTGATGGGAAAGTGTTGGAGTATGAAGAGTTTGTCTACTACATGATGAACAAGCCCCAAGGAGTTATTTCAGCGACTGAGGATCCAAAACACAGAACGGTTCTAGACTTGTTGGACGATATTGCTCGGAGCAAGGAAGTTTTTCCAGTAGGGCGCTTGGATATTGATACGCATGGACTCCTGCTCCTGACCAATGATGGTCAGCTTGCACATGCTCTTCTTTCACCTAAGCGTCATGTGGATAAGACCTATCTGGCACAGGTTAAGGGAATTATGACCCAAGAAGACGTAGAGATATTTGCTAAGGGAATTCCTCTCAAAGACTTTACCTGTCAGCCCGCTAGACTGGAGCTTGTGTTGGTAGATTCAGAAAAGAATCAGAGCCAAATCCGTGTGACTATTGCAGAAGGGAAGTTCCATCAGGTCAAGCGTATGGTGGCATACTGTGGTAAGGAAGTAGTAGACCTACAGCGTTTGACTATGGGAACTCTGATGTTAGATGATAACTTACAAAGAGGGGAATGGCGTCGCTTGACCAAGGAAGAGTTAGAAGCTCTCCTTGCGAATATTGCCTAATTTGATTTATATTCGAAAAGGTGAGGAAGAATATCCTTGCCTTTTATGTTTTTCAGTTGCTTACTTTGTGAAAAGCGTTATAATAGACTGTAGAATAAAAGGAGGAATCTATGAACGCGATTCAAGAATCATTTACTGATAAATTATTTGCCAACTATGAAGCAAATGTAAAATACCAAGCGATTGAAAATGCTGCTAGCCATAATGGAATTTTTGCAGCCCTAGAACGTCGCCAAAGCCATGTAGACAACACACCTGTTTTCTCATTGGATTTGACCAAGGACAAGGTAACAAACCAGAAAGCGTCTGGTCGTTGCTGGATGTTTGCAGCCCTTAACACCTTCCGTCACAAACTCATCTCTCAATATAAATTGGAAAACTTTGAGTTGTCACAGGCTCATACATTCTTCTGGGATAAGTATGAGAAATCAAACTGGTTCTTGGAGCAAGTCATTGCAACCGCAGACCAAGATTTGACGAGCCGTAAGGTTAAATTCCTACTTCAAACACCTCAACAAGATGGCGGTCAATGGGATATGGTCGTTTCTCTCTTTGAGAAATACGGTGTCGTGCCTAAGTCAGTTTACCCTGAGTCTGTTTCATCTAGTAGTAGCCGTGAGTTAAATGCAATACTTAACAAATTGCTTCGCCAAGATGCTCAAATCTTGCGTGACTTGCTTACTTCTGGTGCGGACCAAGCGACTGTTCAAGCTAAGAAAGAAGACCTCTTGCAAGAAATCTTTAATTTCCTTGCCATGTCATTAGGACTTCCACCACGTCAGTTTGACTTTGCTTATCGCGATAAAGATAACAACTACCAAAGCGAAAAGGGCATTACACCACAAGAGTTTTACAAGAAATATGTCAATCTTCCTCTAGAAGATTATGTTTCTGTTATCAATGCTCCAACTGCTGACAAGCCTTACGGAAAATCTTACACAGTTGAGATGTTAGGAAATGTGGTTGGTAGCCGTGCGGTTCGTTACATCAACGTGCCGATGGAGCGCTTGAAAGAGTTGGCAATTGCTCAAATGCAAGCAGGTGAGACTGTTTGGTTTGGTTCTGATGTCGGCCAGCTCAGCAACCGTAAGGCTGGAATCCTTGCGACAGATGTTTATGACTTTGAATCAAGCATGGACATTAAACTCACTCAAGACAAGGCTGGACGTTTGGATTACAGCGAAAGTTTGATGACCCACGCCATGGTCTTGACAGGTGTTGATTTGGATGAAAATGGGAAGTCAACCAAGTGGAAGGTTGAAAACTCATGGGGAGACAAGGTTGGTACCGATGGGTACTTTGTTGCCTCAGACGCTTGGATGGACGAATACACTTACCAAATCGTTGTCCGTAAGGAATTGCTGACAGCAGAAGAACAAGCTGCCTATGAATCAGAACCAATTGTACTCGCACCATGGGATCCAATGGGTGCCTTGGCCGAATAAAAGTATAGAAAAAAGGAATCAGATTTTAGAACCTGATTCCTTTTAAGTTGCTTGATTACATGATGTGAAGAACATGTGCCACAATACCCACTGCGAAGAGTGCAAGGATAATAGTGATTGGAGATACTTTTTTCTTAAGCAAGTACATGCAAAGGAGAGTAAGGAGTAGTCCTGATAGTCCAGGGATCAACATATCCAAGTTTTGTTGGAAAGTAGTAACTTTTTCAGGTGTTTGAGACAATCCTTGTCCTACTTGTGCGAATGCTTCTTGGATACCTTTAGATCCTTCTGGCAATTTATCCCAATGGATATAAGCCTTTTCATCTAGTTGAACTTTGGCAACATCGAAAGCAAATTTAATATTTACCCAACGTTGAACAAGGACAGCAAGAATGAACATACCAAGGATAGAAGCTCCTTTAGTGATGTCTTGAAGGATACCGCCAGACATATCTTTAGTGATTTCTGATCCAGCCTTGTATCCAATCTCTTGTGTATACCACAAGAATGACATACGAATCAAGTTCCAAAGAACGAAGAAGAGGATTGGACCTAAGATATTACCAGTAAGGGCAAGTGAAGCACCGAGTGATCCAAGGATTGGGCGTACTGTAAACCAGAATACTGGGTCACCGATACCAGCAAGAGGTCCCATCATACCGATTTTAACCCCTTGGATAGCAGCGTCATCAATTTCAACACCGTTAGCACGTTCTTCTTCAAGTGCAAGAGTAACCCCCATGATTGGAGCGGCTACGTATGGGTGAGTGTTGAAGAACTCAAGATGGCGTTCAAGAGCAGCGATTTGATCTTCTTTTTTAGTGTAGAGTTTTTTAAGAGCTGGAATTAATGAGTAAGCCCAACCCAAGTTTTGCATACGTTCATAGTTCCAAGAACCTTGTAAGAAAGTTGAACGCCACCAAACTTTTTTACGATCTGATTTAGTTAATTGAAGTTTTTCAGTCATGATGTTTTCAGTCCTTTCTTATCTTAGTAGTCTTCTAGGATATCGCCGATTGGGTCGTTAGAAGTTGCGGCTCCTCCGCCACCATTTCCACCAGTTTTAGAAAGGTGAAGGTAGATAAGAGCGATAGCAACACCGATAGCACCAAATCCGATTAGAGTAATATCTGACACGGCAGCAAGCACGAAACCGATAGCGAAGAATGGCCATACTTCACGAGTTGCCATCATGTTGATAACCATAGCGTAACCAACGGCAACGACCATACCACCACCGATAGCCATACCATCTTTAAGCCAATCAGGCATAGCATTTAGAATGCTTTGTACGGTTTCAGTTGGTACCATTAGAAGGAGTGCTGCAGGGACTGCAATACGAAGACCTTGAAGAAGAAGTGCGACAAAGTGAGCACGTTCAACTGCTTTGAAGTCACCTTTTTTAGCAGAAGCATCAGCAGTGTGAACCAATCCGACAGAGAGTGTACGGACAATCATAGTCAAGAATAGACCAGCAACTGCAAGAGGGATAGCAACTGCTTGGGCAACACCGATACCTGTCTTAGTAAAGTCGCCACCAAGAACCATGATAATGGCAGCAGCAACAGAAGCAAGAGCAGCGTCAGGAGCTACGGCAGCTCCGATGTTAGCCCAACCAAGGGCGATCATTTGAAGAGAACCACCAAGGATGATCCCTGCTTCAAGGTTACCAGTAACAAGACCGATAAGGGTACAAGCTACGATTGGTTGATGGAATTGGAACTGGTCGAGGATACCTTCAAGACCTGCTAGGAAGGCTACAACGACTACTAAAACCATAGAAATAATAGACATCTTTAAAATCCTTTCATAAAATCGATTATTGCACGTTTGCTTTGTTGATCAAGTCAAACAAATCTTTTTTGGTGTCGTTTGGTACTTTACGTACATCAAATTCAACACCAAGGTCACGCATTTTTTCAAATGTAGCAACGTCTTCTTTATCCATAGACAAAACGTTGTTAACCATTGTTTTACCAGTTGAGTGAGCCATTGATCCAACATTAAGAGTTTTGATTGGCACGCCACCTTCGATAGCACGAAGGGCATCTTGAGGTGTTTCAAACAAGATAAGGGCATGTGTTCCTCCGAAGCGAGGGTCTTTTGCAACGTCGATTAGTTTTTGGATAGGAACAACGTTTGCTTTCACTTTACCTGGAGCTGCTTGTTTAATCAATTCTTTACGTAATTCGTCTTTAGCTACGTTATCTGAAGCAACGATGATACGGTCTGCTTTTGAATCTGGAGTCCAAGCAGTTGCAACTTGACCGTGAAGTAAACGAGTGTCTAGACGGGCAAGGTTGATTTTGAGTTTACCGTCTCCGATGACAGTTCCTTCTGGAATAGCAGCTTGAGCAACTGGAGCAGCTGCAGCGCTTGCTACTTCCTCAACTGGGTTTAGCTCTTCTGGAAGAGCCTTGATGCCATCTTTGGCTTCTTTAATGATATTAGCAGCGACTTTTTCTACACCTGCAGCAGCGTCCATGAGGCGCTCTGTGTAGGCTTGAATTAACATCGGTAAGTTCAGTCCTGTGATGATGGCAAACTTACGCTCAGGATTTTCTCCCATCACGCGACTAGCTTGGTTAAATGGAGATCCACTCCAAAGGTCAGCCAAAACTAGAACCTCATCTTCTGCGTCAAATGCAGCAACAGCGTTATTAAACTTAGCGTATAGATCATCAGGACCTTCGTTTGGCATAAAGGTTACAACTTGAACCTTTTCTTGTTCACCAAAGATCATAGATCCTGACTGATGAATACCCGCAGCAAATTCGCCGTGGCTCGCAATAATGATTCCGATACTCATTATTGTCATTCCTCCTTTTTTGTTTTAGTTTTCGTTTAAGAAAACTTTAAGACTTTTTAAGTATAAACCGTTTTCATCTAAAAATCAACTATTTATCATAAAATAATTAAAAAGATTACATCTGAAAATATTGATATATTGAGTTTTAGAGAAGTTTTTTTGAATCCTTATTTAAAAATTTAATATAAAAAAGTTGGAAGCGTATTCCAACTTTTAAAATAGGTTTTTATTAGATTAGTGGGTGAAGTCGAGTACCATACGTCCTTGAATTTGACCTTTTTCCATTTCGTCGAAAATTGCCACAGCATCTTCTATTGGACGTTTTTGAACAACTGGAACTACCAAACCTTCAGCACCGAATTGGAAGGCTTCTTCCAAGTCTTTACGAGTTCCAACGAGAGAACCGATGACTTGGATTCCATCTAGAACAGTTTTCACGATGCTGAGTTCCATCATTTCAGAAGGAAGACCAACAGCGACTACGCGACCACCGGCACGAACTGAGTCAACAGCCTGGTTGAAGGCAACTTTAGACACAGCAGTTACGACAGCTGAATGAGCTCCACCATCAGTTTTTTCCTTGATGAGTCCAGGTACATCTTCAACTTCGAGGCCGTTAATAACAATGTCCGCACCTACTTCTTTTGCAAGGGCAAGTTTGTCGTTATTGATATCAACTGCGATGACATGAGCATTGAATACTTTTTTAGCGTATTGAACAGCTAGGTTACCAAGTCCACCAGCACCGTAAAGAACAACCCATTGACCTGGTTCAACTTTTGCTTCTTTTATAGCTTTATAGGTTGTTACACCAGCACATGTGATAGAAGAGGCTTGGGCTGGATCAAGTCCGTCAGGAACTTTAACAGCATAGTCAGCAGTTACGATACATTGTTCAGCCATACCACCGTCTACTGAGTAGCCAGCATTTTTTACTGTACGGCAAAGAGTTTCACGGCCAGTTGTACAGTATTCGCAAGTGCCACATCCTTCAAAGAACCAAGCAACGCTGACGCGGTCACCGACTTTAAGGCTTTTCACATCTGGGGCAATTTCTTTAACGATACCAACACCTTCGTGGCCAAGAACGCGTCCTGGTACTTGACCAAAGTCACCATGGGCAACGTGGAGGTCAGTGTGGCAAACACCACAGTATTCAATCTCTACAAGTGCTTCTCCAGTTTCAAGTGGACGGAGTACTTTTTCTTCAACAGCAACACCAGTGCTTTCTGGATTTACAACAACAGCTTTCATAGCTATCCTCCTTGATATTAACTGAGAGCAGGAGAAACAGGACCGGATTGATTTTGTGTCAACAGAGTCGAGTATGACGAGCTCTCTTGTTTTTATATGTGAATTATATCACAAAAGAAAGCCTTTTCCAAGGTCTTGGAGGTAAAAAGTAGAACAATCGATTAACCGGTTGATGAGACTGTGAAAAGAGCACAAAGACCAGCTCGCAAGCTGGTCAGACTCTTCGAAAATCAAATTCAAACCACGTCAGCTTCGCCTACCGTATATATGGTTACTGACTTCGTCAGTTTCATCTACAACCTCAAAGCAGTGCTTTGAGCAACCTACGGCTAGCTTCCTAGTTTGCTCTTTGATTTTCATTGAGTATCAGTATGGACTACAAGAATAAGTCTTGCAGGGTTTTGGCAACTCCGTCTTGGTCATTTGTCAAGGAAATTTGCTCATCAGCATAAGGGAGTAGCTCTGGATTGGCATTTTTCATGGCATAGCTCTTCCCTGCAAAAGCGAGCATTTCGGTATCATTGTGTTCGTCTCCAAAGGCAATCAAATCCTTTTTATCGCGGTTCATTACCTTGAGCAAGTAGTCCAAAGCAAAGGCCTTATTGACACCTTTTGGGGTACACTCAAGGATATTGAGCGGACCACCCCAGGTATTGATAGACAGTTGATGCTGGTAGAAGGCGTTCATTTCTTTTGCCAGGGCATATTTGTCACTGGCTCTGGTCTGTAACAGAATACAGTTAGGATCCTTGGTTACCAACTCAGGCTGAAATTGATCTTCAGGCTGGAAAGCTTCTACCCCAAATAGTTTGGGATTGGCAATTTCTTCATTGGGATTTGTGATATAGAATTTTTTACGGTATTCTCCAGCGATAAAATCGGCTTGAATGTCCTCTGAACGTTGAACCATATCTAAAAGATATTTTTTGTCTACAGTCAAACACTTTTCAAAGTCCCAAATTTGGTCTGGTAGATGAGTGAGGGAGCCGTTGAAATTAATCATAGGAGTATTTAAGCCTAATTCACGGTAGAAATCTTTTGACATGCGGTAAGGGCGACCTGTCGTAATAATAACCTGATGGCCTTTTTCAACAACTTTTTTAATGGTTTTTTTGGTAAAGTCAGAAATTTGACTGTCTGAGTTGAGTAGGGTTCCATCCAGGTCAACTGCAATAATTTTTTTCGTCATAGGGACCTTTCTAGTGTCTTTTCAGATAAGATGTCTACTATTATAACAAAAAGCAGGCAGAAAAGCAGATTCGAAACCAAAAAAGAAATTTCATCAAATTCTTAAATAAATCAAACAAAGATATTGAAAAAGTGAATGATAAATGATATAATTCTATTATTGTTCGTAAAAATTAAAAGGAGATTGATAATGGACAAATTATTTAAACTAAAAGAGAACGGTACAGACGTTCGTACAGAGGTTCTCGCTGGTTTAACAACTTTCTTTGCAATGAGCTATATTCTCTTTGTAAACCCACAAATTCTTTCGCAAACAGGAATGCCTGCTCAGGGTGTATTCCTCGCAACGATTATCGGTGCAGTTGCTGGTACCCTGATGATGGCCTTCTATGCCAACTTGCCATATGCTCAAGCGCCAGGTATGGGTCTTAACGCCTTCTTTACATTTACAGTTGTATTTGGACTTGGTTATTCATGGCAAGAAGCCTTGGCTATGGTCTTCATCTGTGGTGTCATCTCATTGATTATTACCTTGACAAATGTTCGTAAAATGATCATTGAATCGATTCCAAATGCTCTTCGCTCAGCTATTTCAGCTGGTATCGGTGTTTTCCTTGCCTACGTGGGAATTAAGAATGCTGGACTTTTGAAATTTACGATTGATCCAGGCAACTATACTGTTGTAGGAGAAGGGGCTGACAAAGCTCAAGCAACGATTGCAGCAAACTCTTCAGCAGTTCCAGGCTTGGTCAGCTTTAATAATCCAGCTGTTTTGGTGGCTCTTGCAGGACTTGCTATCACAATCTTCTTTGTTATCAAAGGGATTAAAGGGGGAATTATCCTCTCTATCTTGACAACAACTGTTCTTGCTATCGCAGTTGGTTTGGTAGATTTGTCTAGTATCGATTTTGCTAATAACCATGTTGGTGCAGCCTTTGAAGACTTGAAGACAGTCTTTGGTGCAGCTCTTGGTTCAGAAGGTTTGGGAGCTTTGATTTCAGATACAGCTCGCTTGCCTGAAACTCTGATGGCCATTCTTGCCTTCTCATTGACAGATATTTTTGACACGATTGGTACCTTGATTGGTACAGGTGAAAAAGTTGGTATCGTAGCGACAAATGGTGAAAACCACCAATCAGCTAAGTTGGATAAGGCTCTTTACTCTGACTTGATTGGTACTTCAATTGGTGCCATCGCTGGTACTTCGAACGTAACGACTTATGTCGAGTCTGCTGCTGGTATCGGTGCAGGTGGACGTACTGGTTTGACAGCCTTGGTCGTGGCAATCTGTTTTGCGATCTCAAGCTTCTTTAGCCCACTTCTAGCGATTGTACCAACAGCCGCTACAGCTCCAATCTTGATTATCGTTGGGATTATGATGTTGGCTAGCTTGAAAAATATCCATTGGGATGATATGTCTGAAGCGGTTCCTGCTTTCTTCACATCTATCTTTATGGGATTCAGCTACTCTATCACTCAAGGGATTGCAGTTGGTTTCTTGACTTACACTTTGACTAAGATTGTCAAAGGTCAAGCTAAAGATGTTCATGTCATGATTTGGATTTTGGATGCCTTGTTTATCCTTAACTACATCAGTATGGCCTTATAATAGGATAACCCAGGGGGATTTTCCCCCTTTTTTAATACAAAGGAGATTGTGATTAGCTCGCAAATATATTCAATGATGTTTATTAAGACTAAGGAGGAAAAATCATGAAGGAGAAGAGTATGTGGAAAGAGATAGTGAACAGGGGCAAATGGGTAATTATTTTTTTAGTAGCCCTTCTTTTTTCTCAGCTTCCTTTGGCTTTGTCCTATTTTCTAACAAGTAGACGATTTCCATTGTTGCAATCAGGACTATTAGTATCTGCCTTATCTTTGTTGGTTTTACTTATATTTATCATCGGAGCTCGAAAATCACAGTTGGCTAGTTTTGGTTTATCGTTTTTCAAGGCTAAGGATTTGGCTAGATTGGCCTTAAGCTATCTAGTGATTCTTGCCTTTAATATTCTTGGTGTAGTCTTACTGCGTTTGATGAATGAAACAACAACCAGCAATCAATCAAATATTAATGATTTGGTCCAGAATAGTTCCTTAATTTCCAGTTTTTTCTTGCTGGCCCTGCTTGCCCCGATTTGTGAGGAAATCTTGTGCCGTGGGATTGTTCCTAAAAAGATTTTCCGAGGCAAGGAGAACTTGGGATTTGTGATTGGTACGATTGTGTTTGCTTTATTGCATCAACCAAGTAATTTACCTTCTTTATTGATTTATGGAGGTATGTCAATCGTTCTATCTTGGACAGCCTACAAGACCCAACGTTTGGAAATGTCTATCTTGCTTCACATGATTGTTAATGGGGTAGCCTTCTGTTTATTGGCTCTTGTGGTGATCATGAGTCGGACATTAGGGATTTCTGTTTAAGATTTTTGACAATTGCTTACTTGTTTCTACTGGGAAAAAGATGAATGCAATCGTGTCCATCTTTTTCTTTTTATGGTAAAATAGAGAAATAATATGATGAAAAACCTTGAGGGAGTGACCGATATGTCAAGTAAAGCCAATCATTCAAAGACATCTATTTGCGGAATTATTAATGTAACCCCAGACTCCTTTTCGGACGGTGGTCAATTTTTTGCTCTTGAGCAGGCACTCCAGCAGGCTCGTAAATTGATAGCAGAAGGGGCTAGTATGATCGATATCGGCGGAGAATCGACTCGGCCTCGGCCGGGAAGTAGCTATGTTGAGATAGAAGAGGAAATCCAGCGTGTTGTTCCAGTGATTAAAGCGATTCGCAAGGAAAGTGATGTCCTCATCTCTATTGATACTTGGAAGAGTCAGGTAGCAGAGGCTGCTTTAGCTGCTGGTGCTAATCTAGTCAATGATATCACTGGCCTCATGGGTGATGAAAAAATGGCCCATGTGGTTGCTGAGGCTAGAGCGAAAGTGGTCATCATGTTTAATCCAGTTATGGCTCGACCTCATCATCCTAGCTCGCTCATATTCCCTCATTTTGGATTTGGTCAAGCTTTTACAGAGGAAGAATTAGCTGACTTCGAAAAATTGCCAATCGAAGAGTTGATGGAGACGTTCTTTGACAGAGCACTAGCGAGAGCAGAGGAAGCTGGGATTGCTCAAGAAAATATCCTGTTGGATCCGGGAATCGGCTTTGGTCTGACCAAGAAAGAAAATTTGCTTCTTTTACGGGATTTGGATAAACTACATCAGAAGGGCTATCCAATCTTTCTTGGAGTGTCGCGCAAGCGATTTGTCATCAATATCCTTGAAGAAAGTGGGTTTGAAGTCAATCCTGAGACAGAACTTGGTTTCCGCAATCGAGATACGGCTTCGGCTCATGTAACCAGTATCGCTGCGAGACAGGGTGTGGAAGTGGTGCGCGTGCATGATGTAGTTAGTCACAGGATGGCAGTTGAAATTGCCTCCGCCATTCGTCTGGCTGATGAAGCGGAAGATTTAGATTTAAAACAATATAAATAAGATGAAAGAAATTCAAAACAATCAGTGGATTGCTAACTACCGGACGGACCAACCGCATTTTGGCTTGGAACGAATGGAGGAACTATTAGCTTTGCGTGGCAATCCCCATCTCAAACTCAAGGTCATCCATATCGGAGGGACCAATGGCAAGGGTTCGACCATTGCTTTTTTGAAAAATATGCTAGAAAAGCTAGGGCTGAGAGTTGGCGTGTTTAGCTCGCCCTATCTCATTCATTATACAGACCAGATTAGCATCAATGGGGAATCTATCCCAGAAGCGAGGCTAGAATCCCTCATGGCAGACTATGAGTCTTTGCTTGAGGGGGAATCGGCTGCCAAGTTGCAGGAGACAACCGAGTTTGAGATTATCACAGCCATAGCCTATGATTACTTTGCCTCAGAGCAAGTAGATGTGGCCATCATGGAAGTGGGCATGGGTGGACTTTTAGATAGTACCAATGTTTGCCAGCCGGTTTTAACAGGCATTACGACTATTGGACTGGACCATGTAGCCCTACTTGGTGACAGCTTGGAAGCCATAGCAGAGCAGAAAGCTGGTATTATCAAACAAGGAATTCCCTTGGTGACAGGTCGTATCGCTCCAGAAGCATTGACTGTGATTGACCGCATTGCGGAAGGGAAAGATGCGCCGAGACTTGTCTACGGGGCAGATTATCAGGTTGGTCATCAAAAGAGTGTGATGACAGGGGAGGCCTTTGACTATACTAGCTCTCTCAGACAAGGCCGCTTCCAGACTGGTCTGCTTGGTTTGCACCAGATAGAGAATGCTGGGATGGCTATAGCTTTACTTGATACTTTTTGTCAAGAGGATGGTCGGGAACTAGTAAGCAATGACTTGCTTGCTCAGGCACTGGAAGAAACAAGGTGGCCAGGTCGTTTGGAAGTTGTGTCTAGAGACCCCTTGATGATTTTGGATGGGGCCCATAATCCCCATGCTATCAAGGCTTTATTGGTAACCTTGCAAGAACGCTTTGTGGATTATCATAAGGAAATCCTCTTTACTTGTATCAAAACCAAGGCCTTGGAGGATATGTTGGACTTGTTGGGGACAATGCCAGATACCAAGCTTACTCTGACACATTTTGATGATAGTCGGGCGACTGATGAAAGCGTGTTGAAAGATGTAGCGAAGTCTAGAAATCTCAGCTACCAAGGTTGGCAGGAATTTCTAGAGCAGAAATTGACAGATAAAAAAGAAGAGAAAAAAACAGTTAGGATTG
>CAUQTL010000027.1:0-17304 GCA_963521035.1 uncultured Streptococcus sp. | reverse complement strand
GCATTACATCCACGAGAAAGGTCGTTAACTGGCTTGTTCAAACCTTGCAAAACAGGTCCAACAGCCGCAAAACCACCAAGACGTTCAGCCATCTTGTAACCGATATTTCCTGCCTCGATACCTGGGAAGATGAAGACATTTGCTTGACCAGCAACCGTACTTCCAGGAGCTTTCAGAGCTGCAGTTTCTGGAACAAAGGCCGCATCAAATTGCAATTCCCCATCGATTTCAAGGTCAGGACGCAAGTCGTGAGCAATTTTAGTGGCTTCAACAACCTTATCAACACTTTCACCAAAACCTGACCCTTTAGTAGAATAGCTTAGCATAGCAATTTTAGGTTCGATGCCAAACATCTTAGCTGTAATTGCTGAGTTGATTGCAATTTCAGCCAAGGCTTCTGCATCTGGATTGATATTGATAGCACAGTCCCCAAAGAGGTAACGCTCCGTACCACGAACCATGAGGAAGGCACCTGAAGTACGAGTTACATTTGGACGAGTTTTGATGATTTGAAGAGCTGGACGAACTGTTGAAGCTGTTGAGTGAATCGCTCCTGACACCATTCCATCAACCAAGCCTAGGTATACTAACATCACACCAAAATAGTTGACATCTTCAACCAAAACCTTGCGTGCATCTTCTTCAGACATTTTGCCTTTGCGACGCTCTACCAAGGCAGCAACCATTTCTTCAAATTTATCGTAGTGTTGAGGGTCAATGACTTCATAACCATTCTCAATACCTTCGATTTCAAGATAAATTTTAATTTTTTCAGGATTTCCAAGCAAAACAGGAATCACTTCTGTTTCTTTTACCAAGCGTTTAGTCGCTTGAAGAATACGAGGCTCTTCCCCTTCAGGGAGAACGATACGAGCATTTTTACCAACCAAGTTGGCTTTGAGACTTTCAAAAACTTCCATGAGTTTTCTCCTTTAAGATAATAATTATACTCTGAATCAGTTTTTATAGAGTATTAGTTGATAACTGAGTGATAAGGTTGCTAAAATCATCTGGCAAGGGACTTTCTAACTGCAAGTCTTGCTCTAGAAATGGATGATAAAAGGATAGGTAATGGCAATGCAAGGCCTGACGTTGGATGCCGTCATCCAGGCTACCACCATACAAATCATCTCCCAACAAAGGAAAACCGATATGGGAAAAATGGACTCGGATTTGGTGAGTACGTCCAGTATGTAGACGAATGTCAACCAAGTGAATATTTCCATATGAAGCCACAATCTTGTAGGAAGTATGGGCATACTTTCCACCTTTAGCCACTTTTCTAGTAATAATGGAGTCTTCATCACGCGCAATCGGAGCAATAATTTCTCCTTCAGGCTCTAAATATCCATCTCCTTTAACGAGGGCAAAGTAGCGTTTCTCGATAGATTTCTTCTGCAACTGCTTGTCTAATCGCGCATGGGCATAACCGTGCTTGGCAAAGAGCACCAAGCCAGAAGTATCCCTATCAAGCCTAGTCACAATGTGAACCTGCTGATTTTCGTAATTTTGCTTAACGTAGTAACCCTTGATAAAGTTTGCAATGGTATTGGAGTGATTGACACTAGGAATAGAAGCCACTCCATAGGGTTTATTTAAGACTAGAAAATGGTCATCCTCATAGAGAATATCCAGTGGGCTCTCGATAGCTTCTAGAGTTTCAAAGCCTTCCTCAGCGGGAATGTCAATGGTAACGCGGTCTCCAACGTCCAATAAATAAGTTGCATTTTCCGGTTGACCATTGACCAGAATAGCCCCACCTCGAAACTTAATCTTGGCCAGAAGCCCCTTAGAAACCTCGTGCTTTTTCAAAAAGGTCTTAACCTTGACATGCTCATCTGCGATAAATTCAAACCTCATTCGTCCACCTCGCCGATGAAAGCATCCTTAACACGGTTCCAGAAACTGGTGTGGCTCGGTGATGCGACAAAGTGAATCTTATGATGGTCGATTTGATACTCAATACGCTCAATATTACGGAAGGAATAAACGCTATTGTCAACCGAAATGGTATGGTAATCGTTTCTTGTTGGAATAAGTTCAATCTTATCCTTCTTAGGAACAATAATGGAAGAACCCAAGGTTCGATAGACACGATTGTTAAGGCTGGCAATTTCAGTCAACTGCAGAGCTTCAATGGTAGGGTGTAAAACAGCTCCACCAAGCGACTTATTATAGGCTGTGCTACCAGTTGGAGTCGAAACTGTTAGCCCATCTCCGCGAAAACGTTCAAAGTGGACACCGTTAATCACAACATCTGCCACCATGGTTCGATCAGACCTGCGGATACTGGCTTCATTCAGTGCTCTAAAAATCTTCACTTCACCATTTTCAAGAAAAACCTTCACATTCAGAACAGGGTATGAGACTCTTGCTCCGGTATCTAGCTGCAAATTAGTCACTAGCTTGTCCAACTCAAAATCACGGTAGTCCGTATAGAAGCCCAAATGTCCAGTGTGAACACCAATGAAGCGGACCTTGTCAAGCTGGCTTTCGTACTTATGAAAGGCCGACAAGAGCATACCATCCCCACCAATGGAGATGACAATGTCCGGATTGGTATCATTGAGTATAAACTGATTTCTCTTCAAACGATCTCGCAATTCATACAAAACCCTTTGACTCTGCGGTTTTCTATTGGCTATCAAGTCAATTCGTTTACCTGTATTCTTCATCTGTATCGTCACTATTTCCTACACCGTCATTTAATTTTCTACTCAAAGGATCAAAAAGAGCCTGGGCTTCTTGGATATCATCACGAATTTTACCCATTTCTTCATCCAACTGATGGGCAATCTTGGCCGTAATTTCCAGTCTCTTTTTAATTTCCTCTGGGAAATCCCCTTGGTACTTGTAGTTGAGAGAATGTTCTATTGTTGCCCAGAAATTCATAGCCAAGGTACGTATTTGAATTTCCGCCAAAATGGTTTTGGCTCCATTGATAGTATCGACTGTATATTCTACTACCACGTGATAGGAACGGTAGCCTGATGCTTTTCGATGAGTAATATAATCTCGCTCCTGTATGATCCGCATATCCTGACGCTTGCGCAAAATCTCCACTACTTCCTTGACGTCATCTACAAACTGAACCATCACACGCAAACCAGCAATATCCTGTAAATCGTGTTCCAAGGTCGCATAAGTAATGCCACGACGAGCCATTTTCTCCTTGATACTCTCAATTGGCTTGACTCGACCAGTCACAAACTCAATCGGAGAATGCTTATTTTGCTTACGATATTGCTTACGAATACCACGTAGTTTAATCTTTAACTCACCAACAGCTTGAATGTAAGGATCTAGAAATTCTTCCCATTCTAAGGTCATATATTCTCCCTTGTTCTCATATTATCCTTCAAAAATATCTTTGATTTTTTCTCCAGATTCATATACAATAAATACAATGCTTATTATACCATAAATCCGCTTTCAACGATAAAGAAAAGGTAAGAAAAATGAAACATTTAGAAATTGAATTGAAAACACTCTTGAAAAAAGATGAATACAATCGTCTAAAAGACCAGTTCACAGGTGTCACTCCTGTTCTTCAAAAAAATTACTACATCGACACACCTGATTTTGAACTGCGAGAAAAAAAAGTTGCTATGCGCATTCGAACCTTTGAAGACTGGGCAGAATTGACACTCAAAGTCCCGCAAAGTGTTGGAAACATGGAATACAATCAAAAATTGCAACTAAAAGATGCTGAAAACTATCTGATCAAGAAAAAACTTCCTCAAGGGCTAGTACTGGATGAATTGGCTAAACATGGTATCCAAACTAATAAGTGGCAGGTGCTTGGTTGTCTCACAACGCTTCGCTATGAAATGAAGACAGCTATTGGTCTCATGGCGCTGGATGAGAGTCAGTACTTTGATATGACAGATTACGAATTGGAGCTTGAAGTCGAAAATCACGAGCAAGGCAAACAGGATTTCCAACAATTTTTAGATGAAAATCAGATTGCTTATCAAAAAGCTCCCTCAAAATTGGTTCGATTTGTCAAAAGCATGAAAAATAGCTGAAATAATCTTCATTTTTTGATAAAATAGAAAAGATAAAAATACACAAATCCCAGTTCATATAGGCTAGTCAGATATGACTAGGATTTAAAAAGTTTACAGAGGACGGTCTATAATGTCAGATAGAAAAAATATGAAACTTTTCGCACTCAACTCTAACCAAGAGATTGCACAAAAAATTGCTCAAGCTGTTGGTGTCCCACTTGGAAAACTGTCATCACGTCAATTTTCTGACGGAGAGATTCAAGTGAATATCGAAGAGAGTGTCCGTGGTTATGATGTGTACATCATCCAATCTACAAGTTTTCCTGTTAACAACCACCTAATGGAATTATTAATTATGGTTGATGCTTGTGTGCGTGCAAGTGCTCACAGTATCAACGTTGTCCTTCCGTATTTTGGCTATGCACGCCAAGACCGCATTGCTTCACCACGTGAGCCACTTACAGCGAAACTAGTTGCCAATATGCTGGTTAAAGCTGGTGTGGACCGTGTCCTTACGCTTGATTTGCATGCTGTTCAGGTGCAAGGCTTCTTTGATATTCCTGTTGATAACCTCTTCACAGTGCCCCTATTTGCAAAACATTACTGCGATAAGGGTCTACTTGGTTCAGATGTTGTTGTCGTTAGCCCTAAAAATTCAGGTGTAAAGCGTGCTCGTAGCTTAGCTGAATATCTTGATGCTCCTATCGCCATTATAGACTACCCTCAAGACGATGCAACTCGCAACGAAGGTTATATTATCGGTGATGTTGAAGGTAAAAAAGCTATCTTGATTGACGATATTTTAAATACTGGACGTACCTTCTCTGAAGCTGCTAAAATCGTTGAACGTGAAGGGGCTACAGAAATTTATGCTGTTTCTAGCCACGGCCTCTTCGTCGAAGGTGCTGCTGAACTTCTTGACAATACTAAGATTAAAGAAATTCTTGTGACTGATTCAGTAGCAACAAAAGAAAAAACTCCTAAAAACGTATGCTACATCACTGCTAGTGAGTTAATTGGTGATGCCATCGTCCGTATCCACGAAAGAAAACCAGTCAGCCCACTCTTTGCCTACAATAAAAAGAAATAAGGTGATTCTTTGATTTATTTGGACAATGCTGCAACGACTCCTATGTCAGCAGTTGCTATTTCAGCGATGACCAAGGTTATGCAAGAAACCTATGGAAATCCTTCTAGTATTCATGGGCATGGTCGTCAAGCTAGCAAACTCTTGCGAGAAGCCCGTCAGGAACTAGCTCAGTTACTGGGGACAAAACCTCAACATATCTTTTTCACTTCTGGTGGGACTGAAGGAAACAATACTGCCATCATTGGCTACTGCCTTCGTCACAAAGAGCAAGGAAAACATATCATCACAACTGCCATTGAGCACCATGCCGTCCTTGAAACCATTGATTACTTGGTTCAGCACTTTGGGTTTGAAGCAACCATTATCCAGCCAGAAAATCAAGAAATCACTGCCAAACAAATTCAAAAGGCTTTACGTGACGATACGATTTTGGTTTCTACCATGTTTGCCAATAATGAGACAGGAACCCTACTGCCCATTTCTGAAATTGGCCAAATACTCAAGCAACACCCTGCTGCCTATCATGTCGATGCAGTTCAGACTATTGGTAAAATACCAATTCATCCCGAAGAATTAGGCATTGATTTTCTCACTGCTTCGGCCCACAAGTTCCATGGTCCTAAGGGAATCGGCTTTCTCTACGCATCTAGCATGGACTTTGATTCCTATCTCCATGGCGGAGACCAAGAACAGAAAAAACGTGCAGGGACTGAAAATCTTGCTGCCATCGTAGGCATGCTTGCGGCCCTAAAAGAAGACCTAGAAAAGCAAGAAGACAATTTTCAACATGTACAAAATCTAGAAACTGCCTTTCTGGCAGAGCTAGAGGGCATTCAATATTACTTGAATAGAGGACAACATCATCTCCCTTATGTTCTCAATATTGGATTTCCTGGTCAGAAAAATGACCTCTTACTCCTCCGTCTAGATTTGGCTGGAATTTCTATCTCTACTGGTTCAGCCTGTACTGCGGGCATTGTACAATCCAGCCATGTTCTTGAAGCCATGTACGGGGCAAATTCAGAACGCTTAAAGGAATCCGTTCGTATCAGTTTGTCGCCACAAAATACTGTTGAAGACCTACATACCCTCGCAAAAACCTTAAAAGAAATTATCGGAGGTTAGCCATATGGCATTTGAAAAAACCATTCAGTTAAAAAATTGTCGTTACGACTACACTCTTAGCCCTTCTGTTAAAAAATTCACCCTTAAGGACAACACCTTTTTTGAGACTAAGGTTGGTAACTATGAATTGACTCGCCTTTTGGAAAAAGTGCCGAACAGCGGTGAGGGATTCCAACTCAAAATCATCATTAACAAGGAACTTACAGGTGCTAAAATCAATATCACTGACAAGTTTGGGCTACGTCTAGTTGATATTTTCAAATCAGAAGACCACCACATTCATCAGGAAAAATTCTACTTCCTCATGGATAGCTTGGTAGAACGTGGTGTCTTTACAAAATCTGAAAGATAGGTCCCATATGTTTGAACTAACCTATAAGGATAGCTATCATGTAGAGCGGACTCTCAAGTATGAAGATTACGAGGCTCTCATGCTAGCTTTGTCAGGTTGTGTGACCCTACCAGATACACTTTATGTGACTTCTTTGACCTTTAAGGGACAAGAAGTTTATCAAGGCCTGGTCGGAGACCTCTACCGTTTTCTATCACATGCAGATTTTTTACATCAAAACTAAGATTTTTCTTAGTTTTTTCTTGTTTTTGTTGATTTTTTCACAATGTTTCTATAAAATAGAAGAATAGAAAGGTTGTGATTTTGTGAAAGATAAACAGTCTGCTATTCCAAAAGCAACAGCGAAAAGACTCTCTCTCTACTATCGAATTTTTAAGAGATTTCATGCAGAAAAGATTGAACGTGCCAACTCTAAGCAAATTGCAGAGGCTATCGGTATTGATTCCGCGACCGTACGTCGTGATTTTTCCTACTTTGGTGAACTAGGTCGCCGTGGTTTTGGCTATGATGTCAAAAAACTGATGACATTTTTTGCCGATTTACTCAATGATAACTCCATTACCAATGTCATGCTGGTTGGTATTGGAAATATGGGTCATGCCCTTCTCCACTACCGCTTCCACGAGCGTAACAAGATGAAAATTATCATGGCCTTTGACCTAGATGACCATCCCGAAGTCGGTACCCAAACTCCTGATGGAATTCCCATTTACGGGATTTCTCAAATCAAGGATAAAATCAAGGATGCTGATGTGAAGACTGCTATCCTGACAGTTCCCAGCGTCAAGTCACAAGAGGTTGCCAATCTATTGGTGGATGCTGGCGTGAAAGGAATTCTCAGTTTTTCACCAGTCCATCTGCATTTACCAAAAGACGTGGTCGTTCAGTATGTTGATTTAACAAGTGAACTCCAAACCCTCCTCTACTTCATGCGAAAAGAGGATTAGAAAGCGAAAATCATTTTATGAAAAAACCAGTTATTGGGATTACAGGAAACGAAAAAACTCATCCAGATGATGACATCATGATGAGCTACGTAGCAAAAGGCTTTGTTGAAGGCGTTAAAGAAGCTGGAGGAATTCCTATCATCCTACCGATTGGTGATCAAGAAATGGCCTGCCACTATATCAGTATGATTGACAAGCTCATCTTGACAGGTGGGCAAAATGTTGATCCAAAATTCTATGGTGAACCAAAAACCATCGATAGCGATGACTACCACCTTCAAAGGGATATCTTTGAACTGGCCCTCATCAAGGAGGCTATTAAACAGAAAAAGCCAATTTTTTCTGTCTGCCGTGGAACTCAACTCTTTAACGTTGCCATGGGTGGAACTTTGTACCAAGATATCGAAGACCATTGGCAGGATTGTTCTGCTGAGTACACAACTCAACGCTTGGTAACAGAACCTGATACTGTTCTTCGAGAAATCTATGGAGAAATCTCCCATATCAACTCCTTCCACCATCAGAGTATCAAGGATTTAGCACCAAATTTAAAGATTGTAGCTCATGATCCTAAAGATGGTATTATAGAAGCTGTTATGAGTACGGATGATGTCGACTTTCTCGGTGTCCAATGGCACCCAGAATTTCTTTTTGAAAATCGTCCCAAAGATAAAAACCTCTTTTACTATGTCGTTAATGAACTTTAAATTAAATCTGTCTTTTCACGGTAACTAAAGTAATTAGAATGAGAGACAATCAAATGGTCCAAGAGGACAATCCCCATCAGGTCACAGGCTTCTTTTACAAGTTTAGTCACATGATCATCATTTCGACTAGGCGCTACCGCTCCTGAAGGATGATTATGGACCAAGATGAGTGAAGTCGCCATATGCTTGATAGCATAGTGAAGAATCTCTCGCGGCTCAGCGATACTACGAGTTGCAGAACCGATAAAAATGGTCTGTTGATGGATGATTTGATTTTGAGTATTGAGATAGAGCGCCACCAAGTGCTCTTGTTTTTTATATCCCAACTCCTGCTGCATCTTCTTGGCTAACTTTTGGCTACTAAGAATACTTTCCATCTCAATAGTCTCATGTTTATGAATACGATGCCCCAGTTCAATCATAGCTTGTAATTCTATGGCCTTAACTCGCCCAATACCAGACAGACTCTGCAATTCCTGCAGGGTCATTTTTTTCAAATCCGTTAGACTTGAAAGATTGCTCAAGACTTTCTGGGCAATTTCAAAAACACTAGCTTGACGTGTTCCTGTCCTAAGTAAAATAGCTAGCAACTCTTGATTACTGAGTGATTCAACTCCTTCTTTTGCCAGCCTTTCTCTTGGTAATAGTGAATCTTCTTGGAATGAAATACTATACATAAAAATCCTCCTCACTTTATTATTCGTGAGAAGGATGAAAAATTAGATTTTTTTCTCAATTGGAGCCACACTGGCTAAAAGTTTTTTCAAACCTACTTCTGGGAAATTGATTTTTAATTCCTGAGTAGCTCCGTTACCTGAAACTTCCAGAACAGTTCCCTCTCCCCATTTCTTGTGGAGGGCAATGTCACCAATGGACCAATTTGTCTCACTAGACGCTGATTTTGCACCAGCTGAAAATTGACCAAATGGGAGACCGCTTGACTGGATAGATTTTGGGGCCACACTACGTTTACGGTCTTGAAGAGCTTGAGCCAGACTCATACCTTGGCCAAAGGCAAGACCACCACTGCTATAAGATGCCTTAAAGCTTGTATTTGCTGGACGGGCTAGGCCTTGATACTCAAGTAAGTCTGAGCTGATTTCATTAATAAAACGAGTCGGACGGTTGTAGTTGGTACGACCGAAAAGCAGGCGTGAGTTGGCATTGGTCAGATAGAGAATTTTCTCTGCACGCGTGATACCTACATAGGCTAGACGGCGCTCTTCTTCTAATTCATCTGGATCTTCAGCTGCACGGCTAAGCGGAAAGACATTTTCTTCCATCCCAATCAAAAAGACAACTGGAAACTCGAGACCTTTGGCAGCGTGTAGGGTCATCAGGGTCACTTCTGATGTCTCCTGACTACCTGAATCTGTGTCTGCAATTAAGGCCAAATCATTTAAGAAACGACTCAGTTTATCCAGACCAGTTTCCTCTTCTGGCCCATCAGAGGTGTCATCAAAGTTTTTCGTCACAGAAAGGAACTCTTCAATATTTTCAACCCGAGCCTTGCTTTCTAAAGTCGCTTGAGCATTTAGAATATCGACGTAACCTGTTTTTTCTAGGACGGCCTCAACCAACTCTGTAATATTTAATTGGTCCAGTTGCTCCCGCAAATCCAGAATCATATTGGCAAAATCCCAGATAGACTGGGCTACTTTACCCTTGATACCTGACAACATGATATTTGCTGAAGCATCTAGCATAGACATGTCTTGCATATTCGCAAAGTCACGGATTTTCTCAACTGTACCTGGCCCAATTCCACGTTTAGGCTCGTTGATAATACGCTCAAAACTGATATTGTCACTCAAATTAGCAATGAGATTGAGGTAAGCGATAATATCGCGGATTTCCTTACGGCTGTAGAACTTAGTTCCTCCAACCATTGTGTAAGGAATATTAGATTTGAGCAGGGCTTCCTCAATAGTACGGGACTGCGCATTAGTACGATAGAGAACTGCAAAATCCTTGTGAAGGAAGTTTTGGCTCCGACCAAGTTCATCGATAGTTCTGGCTACAAATACAGCCTCATCTAGCTCATCATCGGCACGATAGTAAACGATTTGCTCCCCATCCGCATTTTGGGTCCAGAGATTCTTCGGACGGCGGTTTTTATTGTTTTTAATGACCTCGTTGGCCGCTTGGAGAATAGTTTTAGTTGAACGGTAATTCTCCTCCAACAAAACAACCTTGGCTTGGGGGTAATCCTTTTCAAAGTCCAAGATATTCTGCATATCAGCACCACGCCAACCGTAGATAGACTGGTCCGCATCCCCAACCACACAGATATTTTTAAAGCGCGAAGCCAAGAGTTTGACCAATTGGTACTGGGCATGGTTGGTATCTTGGTACTCATCAACGTGGATGTATTGGAATTTCTGTTGATAGTAAGTCAAAACATCAGGATTTTGATCAAAGAGACGCAGGGTCAGCATAATCAAATCATCAAAGTCAACAGACTCAGACTGACGCAATTCTTTTTGGTAAGCCGTGTAACACTGGGACACGATTTGCGTGTACATATCTCCAGCTTGGGCAGCATAGGCAACATCATCAATCAAATCATTCTTAGCATTGGAAATAGTTCCCAAGATGCTCCGCTCATTCCATTTGTTAGGATCCAAGTTCAACTGTTTGAGAATGCGTTTCATGAGAGTTCGTTGTTCACCAGGGTCGACAATTGTAAAATTACGGTTGTAGCCAATATGGTCCGCATCACGACGCAAAATACGAACACACATGGAGTGGAAGGTCGCAATCAGACAGTCCTGAGTGGCTGGATTGAGGCTATAAGCACGCTCTTTCATCTCACGCGCAGCCTTGTTAGTAAAGGTAATGGCCAAGATATTCCACGGATTGACCAGCTTTTCATCAATCAGATAAGCAATACGGTGGGTCAAAACTCGGGTCTTTCCAGAACCAGCCCCCGCCATGATCAACAAGGGCCCTTCTGTCGTTTGCACCGCCTCAGCCTGACGGTCATTCATTCCATTTAATAATGCGTTCATCTTCTCTTCCTTACTCTTGAAGTCAATATTTCTATTATATCAGAATTCAAGGAAAATATCTTTACCTAGACTGGTTACGTCTAGAAGGCAACTTCTTATATCTAGATAAAAAATGAGCTTGGATATTATTTCCAAACTCATTTTTTACTCAATGAAAATCGAAGTGCAAACTAGGAAGCTAGCCGCAGGCTGTACTTGAGTACGGCAAGGTGAAGCTGACGTGGTTTGAAGAGATTTTCGAAGAGTATAAAGTCAATTTCAATATACTAGAACAAACCTAGGACAGTTCCATCGCTTTCAACATCCATGTTGAGAGCAGCTGGTCGTTTTGGAAGGCCTGGCATGGTCATGACGTCACCAGTTAAGGCAACGATGAAGCCTGCACCTAATTTTGGTACCAATTCACGAATGGTAATTTCAAAGTTTTCAGGTGCTCCAAGTGCATTTGGATTATCTGAAAAACTATATTGAGTTTTAGCCATACAGATTGGCAATTTGTCCCAACCGTTTTGAACGATTTGAGCGATTTGTGTTTGAGCTTTCTTCTCAAAGTTCACTTTGCTACCACGGTAGATTTCAGTAACAATCTTTTCAATCTTTTCTTGGACAGAAAGGTCATTGTCATACAAACGTTTATAGTTAGCTGGGGTTTCAGAGATAGTCTTAACAACCGTTTCAGCAAGAGCTACTCCACCTTCGGCACCATCAGCCCAAACACTAGCCAGCTCAACTGGAACATCAATTGAGGCACAGAGTTCTTTCAAGGCTGCAATTTCAGCTTCTGTATCAGATACAAATTCGTTAATCGCTACGACTGCAGGTACTCCAAATTTACGGATATTTTCAACGTGGCGTTTCAAGTTAGCAAAACCTGCACGCACTGCTTCTACATTTTCCTCTGTAAGAGCATCCTTAGCCACGCCACCATTCATCTTAAGGGCACGAAGGGTTGCTACAATAACTACTGCATCTGGAAATGTTGGCAAGTTTGGTGTCTTAATATCAAGGAATTTCTCGGCACCAAGATCTGCACCAAAACCAGCTTCAGTAACTGTGTAATCAGCCAAGTGAAGGGCTGTTGTAGTTGCCAAGACAGAGTTACATCCGTGAGCAATATTGGCAAATGGACCACCGTGCACAAAGGCAGGTGTTCCGTAAATTGTCTGAACTAGGTTCGGCTTAATCGCATCCTTCAAAATCAAAGCTAAGGCACCTTCAACCTGCAAATCACCTACAGAAACAGGTGTACGATCATAGCGATAACCGATAACAATATTAGCCAAACGGCGTTTCAAGTCCTCGATGTCTGTTGCCAAGCAAAGAATCGCCATGATTTCGGAAGCGACGGTAATGTCAAAGCCATCCTCGCGTGGAATACCATTTAGAGGGCCACCAAGTCCAACAGTCACATGGCGAAGAGCACGATCATTCAAGTCCACTACACGTTTCCAGAGGATACGACGTTGGTCAATTCCCAACTCATTTCCTTGGTGTAAGTGGTTGTCAATCAAGGCAGAAAGCGCATTGTTGGCAGTTGTAATGGCATGCATGTCCCCCGTAAAGTGGAGGTTGATGTCTTCCATTGGCAGAACTTGAGCATAACCACCACCAGCTGCACCCCCCTTAATACCCATTACTGGACCAAGAGATGGTTCGCGAATAGCGATCATGGTTTTCTTGCCAATCTTGTTCAAAGCATCCGCAAGACCAATGGTAATGGTTGATTTTCCTTCACCTGCAGGTGTTGGGTTGATGGCAGTAACCAGAATCAATTTCCCAACTGGATTGCTCTCAACTGCACGAATTTTATCAAAGCTGAGCTTAGCCTTGTACTTTCCGTACAACTCCAAATCGTCGTAAGAAATACCCAGTTTCTCTACAACATCAACGATTGGCTTCAACTCAATACTCTGTGCGATTTCAATATCTGTTTTCATTCAAAACTCCTCTAACCTCTTATATGATAATTCATTATAACACAAAACAAGATTTTTAACATCCAAAAACTCTCTAAACGTTCGTAAATATCCCTATTTTTAAGGTTTTTAGAGTCCTTTCTTAAATTTTATATGGCTTTATAGTTTGAAACTATATTCTTTCCTTTTACCAAAATTTTATCACTTTCATTTTACTTACCGCTTATTTTTGTGTACAATAGTGCTATGAAAATTTTAGTTACATCGGGCGGTACCAGTGAAGCTATTGATAGCGTCCGCTCTATCACTAACCATTCCACAGGTCGCTTGGGGAAAATCATCACAGAAACCTTGCTTGCTGCAGGGCATGAAGTTTGTCTGATAACAACAAAACGAGCTCTGAAGCCAGAAGCCCATCCCAACCTAAGCATTCGAGAAATTAACAATACCAAGAACCTTCTACTAGAAATGCAAGAACGTGTTCAGGATTATCAAGTCTTGATTCACTCAATGGCGGTATCCGACTACACTCCTGTTTATATGACAAGTCTAGAGGAAGTTCAGTCTAGCTCCAATTTGGAAAAATTTTTAAGCAAGCAAAATCATCAAGCTAAGATTTCTTCGACTGATGAGGTTCAGGTTTTATTCCTGAAAAAAACACCAAAAATCATCTCTCTAGTCAAAGAATGGAATCCTGCTATTCATCTGATTGGCTTCAAACTGCTGGTTGATGTCTCTGAGGATTATCTCATCGAGATTGCTAGAAAAAGTCTTATAAAGAACCAAGCAGACTTGATTATCGCAAATGACCTGACTCAAATTTCAGCAAACCAGCATCGTGCAATCTTTGTTGAAAAAGATCAGCTTCAAACAGTCCAGACTAAAGAAGAAATTGCAGAACTCCTCCTTAAAAAAATTCAAGCCTATCATTCATAGAAAGGAAAGCTATGGCAAACATTCTCTTGGCTGTAACGGGGTCAATCGCCTCTTACAAGTCTGCAGATTTAGTCAGTTCTCTAAAAAAACAAGGTCATCAAGTCACTGTTTTAATGACTCAGGCTGCTACAGAGTTTATCCAACCTTTGACACTACAGGTACTCTCACAGAATTCTGTCCACTTGGATGTCATGAAGGAACCCTATCCTGATAAAGTCAATCATATCGAGCTTGGAAAAGAAACGGATTTATTCATCATAGTCCCTGCAACTGCTAACACTATTGCAAAACTAGCCCACGGTTTTGCGGACAACATGGTGACCAGTACGGCTCTAGCCTTGCCAAGTCATATTCCCAAACTCATCGCACCAGCTATGAATACAAAAATGTATGATCATCCGGCAACTCAGGCTAATCTGAAAACATTAGAAAACTACGGCTATCAGCTGATTGCTCCTAAGGAATCCCTACTGGCTTGTGGAGACCACGGACGAGGAGCCTTAGCTGACCTAACAATTATTTTAGAAAGAATAAAGGAAACTCTCGATGAAAAAACGCTCTAATATTGCACCTATTGCTATCTTTTTTGCAACCATGCTCGTGATACACTTTCTGAGCTCGCTTATCTTTAACCTTTTTCCATTCCCAATCAAACCGACCATCGTTCATATTCCTGTCATTATTGCCAGCATTATTTACGGTCCACGAGTTGGAGTTACACTTGGATTTTTGATGGGGCTACTTAGCTTGACAGTTAATACGATTACAATTCTACCAACAAGCTACCTCTTCTCCCCATTTGTACCAAACGGAAACATCTACTCAGCTATCATTGCCATCGTCCCACGTATTTTGATTGGTTTGACTCCGTATCTAGTTTATAAACTGATGAAAAATAAAACTGGTCTGATTCTAGCTGGTGCCCTTGGTTCACTTACCAACACAGTCTTTGTACTTGGTGGAATTTTCTACCTTTTTGGAAATGTCTTTGATGGTAATATCCAAAAACTCCTAGCAACTGTTATCTCAACAAATTCGATTGCCGAATTAGTCATTTCCGCAGTTCTAACCCTAGCCATTGTTCCAAGACTACAGACTTTGAAAAAATAAAAACAATCTCCGCTTTCATGCTTGAAGGTGGAGATTTTGCTCTATACAGTTTCTTTTTAGTGAAATCTTTACTAACTTTTAACTAAAAAACGACCTATAAACTTAAGTAAATTCTTGCTTTATTGTCTTGTTTATTGTACTATACTAGTGTATATACAGATAAAAAGGAGATTCTTATGAATACACGGAAAAAGACACAATTTATGACAATGACTGCTCTTTTAACGGCTATTGCGATTTTGATTCCAATTGTTATGCCTTTTAAGATTGTCATTCCACCTGCTTCTTACACTTTGGGAAGCCACATCGCTATTTTTATCGCTATGTTCTTGTCGCCCTTGATGGCTGTTTTTGTCATCCTAGCCTCTAGTTTTGGATTTTTGATGGCTGGCTATCCCATGGTTATCGTTTTTCGAGCTTTTTCCCATATCTTTTTTGGGACTTTGGGGGCTCTTTACCTACAAAAATTCCCCGATACACTAGATAAACCAAAATCTTCCTGGATTTTTAACTTTGTTTTAGCACTTATCCATGCCCTTGCTGAAGTATTGGCCTGTGTCGTTTTTTACGCAACTTCTGGTACCAATGTAGAAAATATGTTTTATGTTCTATTTGTACTAGTTGGATTTGGCACAATTATCCATAGTATGGTAGACTATACATTAGCACTAGCTGTATATAAAGTGCTTCGAAAACGCCGTTAAAAGGAAGAACTATGACAAAAGATCGCAAACAAGCCCTACTTCAACTCTTGAAAGAAGCCCCTAAAGCCCTCAATGGCCAAAGTTTGGCTGAACATTTTCATGTCACACGTCAGGTCATTGTGCAGGACATTGCAATTTTGAGAGCCGATGGCGCTCCTATCCTATCCACTAATCGTGGCTACGTCTATAAGCAAATTGAAACCAATCCTTATGTTCACAAACTTTTCAAAGTGAAACATGAAGTTGAAGAAATCGGTCAAGAACTCCTTGCTATCGTAGATAATGGTGGACGTGTTCAAAACACCTTGATTGACCATCCCGTTTATGGAGAAATTGAAACCTTGCTGAAACTGTCTTGCCGCAGAGATGTACAACATTTTCTAGAACAAGTCGAGCATTCTGATTTTAGACCTTTATCTGAATTGACAGATGGCATCCATTACCACCTAGTCGAGGCCGAAACACAACAAGACCTCCACTATATCGAGGAGGCCTTGGATCAGCTCGGTTATTTAGTAAAAGACTAGAAAATTTTCTTTTCCCAATCGTCTTCTGTACGGCGAGGGTAGAAAAATTCAGATTTGTCAGGAGCTTCCATCATCTCCATCAAGGTTAACATATCATAGGCCAGATCCAAGTTTGGAATCTGGTCTTTTTGCACCCAAGAAACTTCTCCTTCATCTGAAGAGCGAAGGGTACCAGAGAACTCAGTTGTCTTATAACAAACGACAATATAGCGCCCACCTGTATCCAGTGGCCAATTTTTAATGCCGACAAGTTGAGGATTTTGGATAGTCAATCCTGTTTCTTCATAGATTTCACGAATAACAGACTCTGCGAAAGATTCGCCATTTTCTACATGGCCTCCTGGAAAGGCATAACCTGACCAGCGATTGGTTTCAGGAGCGCGATACTGCATCACCACGCGCTGAGTTTCGAGGTCTTCAATCAGACAAATGTTTGTTAAAATCGTTAATTGGGAACGGGACATAAATTTACTCGCTTTCTAATTTATTAAATTTTCAGACTTGGTACCAGAGATTCTAGATTCTACTTTTTAAAATTATTTAGAATAAAATACCATTCGTTTTTCCTTTATAGGCTTTCCAAGTTCAAGTATTTTTTCTTGTCCATCAAAAGTAAAACCCATTTTTTGATAGAAAGCAATGGCTCGCTTATTATCTTTCAATACCCATAAGAAAATTTCAGAAAAATGATCAAGAGCAGTCAAAGCTACTTTCATTAACTTTTGTGCGATGCCTTTTCCATAATAGTCTTTTAAAACATATAAGGCAATAATTTCGCCAGCTTGAATAGTCTCATCACGAAAGTTGCCATAACTGATAAAACCAACTACCTTCATACCATCCATCGCAATCAATGTATTTTCTGGATA
>CAUQTL010000026.1:0-18667 GCA_963521035.1 uncultured Streptococcus sp. | reverse complement strand
CTGAAATATCAAGAACTTCTGGTTGTTGTGCAGCGTGAGTGTGCTCAGCTCCAACAAATACTTTCAACTTCATACCTTGAGCGCGTCCAAGAGTATTGTGTGGAAGCATACCTTTAACTGATTTCTCGATCAAACGTACTGCATTTTTAGAACGAAGTTCACCTGCAGAGATTTGTTTCAATCCACCTGGGTGGTTTGAGTGAGTGTAGTAGATTTTATCAGTTGCTTTTTTACCAGTTAATTTAACTTTTTCAGCATTGATAACAATCACAAAGTCACCTGTATCAGTGTGTGGTGTAAATGTTGGTTTGTTTTTTCCGCGAAGTACGCTAGCAACTACTGCAGAAAGACGTCCAAGTGGTACATCAGTTGCGTCAACTACGTACCATTTACGTTCAACTTGGCCTGGTTTAGCCATAAATGTTGTTTTGTTCATGATTTCTCCTATATATAGTTCGATTTTTGTTTACGGTGATGGGTGTTCCTTCCCATCGAAAAGTATTTGGAAGGTTCCGGGGCCTTTCAAATGGGGTAAACAATACCGCCTACTATAATACCAAATTTCACCCATAAAAGTCAATAGATATGAAAAATATTTTTCTTAAAATACGTCTTTTAGAGAATAGAAAACCTCGCTTTCGCGAGGCTCTTCTATTTATAAGCTAAGGCACGTTTAAAGGTTTTCCAAATCCCTAAATCATCCGTTTGAAGGACTAGGCTAGCATACATGCGTCCGATAAATCCTGTTGCAGTTACTGCAAAAGCAATCGTGATTGCAAGAGAAATCCAAGCTTCTATGCCATTTGCATAACCATTAATGGTTCTAAATGGCATAAAGAAGGTCGAAATAAAGGGAATATAAGAACCAATCTTCAAGATGAGATTGTCACCAGCTGCACCTAGAGCTGTCACTCCAAAAAAACCACCCATAATCAAAATCATCAAAGGCGACAAGGCTTTTCCCGAGTCCTCAGGACGAGAAACCATAGATCCTAGGAAGGCTGCCAAGACTACATACATAAAGAGACTGACCAAAATAAAGAGCAAGGTATTCAGTGAGAATGCATCTCCCAAGTGATTCAAAATACCAGACTGAGCCAAGAAAGGCAAATCTTTAAAGAGCAGAATAGCTGCCAGACCACCTACAACATAAATCCCGATATGCGTTAAAATCACCAGAAACAGAGCCATCATCCGCGCATAGAAATAGTGACTAGCCCTTATGCTAGAAAAGACGACTTCCATAATTTTGGTGCCTTTTTCACTGGCAACTTCCTGAGCCGTTACACCCGCATAGGTAATCAGGATCATATAAAGAAAGAATCCTAAGGCGCCTGCCGCCATTGTTTGAATAAACTTTTTATTTTCCTTGGCTTCATCAATCTTTTCTGTGAATTGAATTGTCTGCGCTAAGCGTTTTTCCTGCTCTTGAGACAAGGAGGCAGTTGAACGATTAAGCTGATTTTGCAGTTCATTGAGTGTACCTGTAACTGCAAATTTAATTCCATTTTCAAGCGACGTTTCGCCATGATAAACTGCCTTCAAGACACTATCCTCTTGGTCAATAGTCAGATAGCCTTTTAATTTTTCATCTTTAATCGCTTCTTTGGCACTTGCTTCGTCTTTGTAGTCAAAATTAACACCATTTACATTCTTCAGTTCTTCTGCTACAGATGGCACTGTTGTCACTACTGCCACTCTATCATTCTTAGCCATTGAAGAACCTTGGAGATAAGCAATTCCTCCAGAGATTCCTAAAAAGAGGAACGGTGAAATCACCATAAAGAAGAAACTCCACGATTTGACATGTCGAAGATAGGTTTCCTTGATTACAACCCACATATTTCTCATACTTCCACCCCTGATTCTAGTTTAAAGATTTCATCGATTGTTGGCGCTTGTTGATCAAAGGTTGCGATATATTGCCCCTGAGTCAAGATTGGGAAAAGTTCCCTTCCAGCGCTCTCATCCTCCAAGATTAATTTCCAACTACCTTGTTTGGTCAAACTCACCTGTTTAACATGAGGAAGATTCTCCAATTCTTCCTTACTTCGTTCACTTGAAACAAAGAGACGCGTTTTCCCGTATTGATTGCGGACATCCTGAACTGGTCCATGCAAGACCACACGGCCATCTCGAATCATCAGAATATCATCACAAAGCTCCTCGACGTTGGTCATGACATGGTCAGAAAAGATAATGGTTGCTCCGCGCTCTTTTTCCTGAAAAATGACTTGCTTGAGCAATTCTGTATTGACTGGGTCCAATCCACTGAAAGGCTCATCCAAGATAATCAGGTCTGGTTCATGAATCAGAGTAATAATGAGCTGAATCTTCTGCTGATTTCCTTTTGACAGACTCTTGATTTTATCAGTCAGTTTCCCTTTCACTTCCAACCTCTTCATCCATTGAGGGAGTTTTTCCTTGACTTCCTTGGCATCCATACCTTTTAGAGTCGCCAAGTAGCGAACTTGTTCAAGGACTGTCAATTTAGGCATGAGACTGCGTTCTTCAGGCAGATAGCCAATCCGAGCGTAGGTCTCCTGACGAATATCCTGACCATCCAGACTAATTTCTCCTTGATATTCTAAAAACTTCAAAATACTGTGGAAAATCGTTGTCTTCCCAGCACCATTTTTCCCGACTAGTCCCAAAATACGACCTGGTCGCGCTTGAAAGTCAATACCAAACAAAACTTGCTTAGGTCCAAAACTTTTCTCTAGACTTCTTACTTCTAGCATCTTTCACCTCCGAAATGTCTTGCACTCATTATACTCCTTTTTGATAGCCTTTACAATGATTTCTGTCCATTTTTAGAAGACTATTGCTATGTAAAATATGGCCTGGAGCGTTTTTAGTGATAAATCCATTATACACTGGTAAACTCCAATTTATCTTCTCTGTTCCTCAACTGTCTATTTTTGATCCTGAATTGTTATGTGAAAAGAAAAAATCCACCCCGAAGGATGGATTGATACTTTAACGCACTTCTGCATTGACTTTTTCTTCAAGCGATGCTTGGATTTTTTCCATATAGCGTGCGACTTCTTCGTCCGTTAAGCTATCTTCCGGATTTTGGAAGGTCAAGCTATAAGCCATTGACTTCATACCAAGTCCCAATTTTTCGCCTGAGAAGACGTCAAAGAGTTTGATATCTGTCAAACGTTTCACACCGGCAGCTTGGATAGCGTCCACAACTTCTTGGTGAGTCACTTCTGCCTTGAGGAGAAGGGCAACGTCACGGCTAACTGCTGGGAATTTAGTAATTTCTACAAATGGATTAGCAGGTTGAAGCGCAGTTTCGATGGCTGAAAGATTGAGCTCAGCTACATACGTTTCTGGAATATCGTAAGCCTTAGCAGTGACTGGATGCACTTGACCAAGGAAACCAAGAACTTGGTCACCGAGTGAAATCATAGCTGTACGACCTGGGTGGAGGCTTGCAATCTCAGCCGTAGCTGTATAGGTCACTGCAAGTCCCAAGCGAGTAAAGAGCGCTTCTAGGATTCCCTTAGCATAGAAGAAATCAACTGGAACTACTGCCGTTTGGAAATCTTTTTCAGCAACCAAGCCTGTCAAGGCAAAGGCAAAGCTGTTGATTTCATTTGGAAGTTCTTCTTTTGGATTGCCTGTTTGTTCAAAGACTTTTCCAATCTCGTAAAGGGCCAAGTTTTTATTCTTACGTGCTACATTGTAGGCTACCGTATCAAGGATCCCTGAGATCATATTTTGACGAAGAACAGAACGGTCCACAGTCATTGGCCACATAAGTTCAGTAAGGTTACTTGGTTGAGCTGTGAACTCAACTGCTTTTTCAGGAGTTGTTAGAGCGTAGGTAATAATTTCTGTCAAACCTGCCCCTTCAGCAATAGTACGAACTTGGCGACGCAATTTTTGTGTCGCAGTCAATTCACCAGCTGTCCCATCGTCTTTTGGTAGACTAGTTGGCAAGCGGTCATATCCATAGATACGAGCGATTTCTTCAAAGAGGTCCGCTTCGATGGTGATATCCCAACGGCGACGTGGGACGCTGACTGTAAAGCTATCTGCATTTCCAGAAAGACCAAAGCCAAGACGACGGAAGACGTCTTCTACATCAGCATAAGAAAGCTCAGTTCCGAGGACACGGTTAACATCAGCAAGAGTTGAAGAAACTTTCACATCAGAGGTATCAAGCTCACCCGCTGAAACGATACCTTTACGCACCGTCGCACCTGTAAGTTCTGCAATCATGCTAGCTGCCGCATCAAGGGCTTCATTGACTGTTGCCACATTGATGCCTTTTTCAAAGCGAGAAGATGACTCAGAACGAAGGTTGAGGCGACCACTGGTCTTGCGGATAGATTTTCCGTTGAAGACTGCAGCTTCAAGGACGACACGACTAGATTTATCAGAGATTTCTGTTGCTTGACCGCCCATGACACCTGCAAGGGCTACTGGCTTGTCTGCGACAGTGATAACTAAGTCATTCACGTCCAAGTCACGTTCTTCGCCATCCAAGGTCACCAATTTTTCACCAGCACGCGCTTCACGTACACGGATGTCACTCCCTTCAAAGGTATCCAAGTCAAAGGCGTGCATTGGTTGACCAAAGTAGAGAAGGATGTAGTTGGTCACGTCCACTACATTATTGATTGGACGGATTCCTTCATTCATAAGAAGATTTTGCAACCATTGTGGACTTGGTGCGATGGTCACATTGTCCAAGATACGAGCTGCATAGTAAGGCGCCTTGTCTGTCTCAATACCCACAGAAAGAGCATCTGCTGCAGCTTGGTCAGTTTCTGAAAGAGTAAATTCTTTAAAGTTGACTGCCTTATCATAGATAGCTGCTACTTCGTGAGCCACTCCACGCATAGAAAGGGCATCCGCACGATTGGGTGTGATAGAAAGTTCGATGATTTCATCATCCAAGTCTAGATATGAGAAGACTTCCTCACCTGGAACGGCATTTTCTGGCAAGATTTGGATGCCATCTGCAAATTCCTTAGGTACAACTGAGTCAGAAATTCCCAGTTCACCAAGCGAACAGATCATTCCAAGTGACTCTAAACCACGGATTTTTCCTTTTTTGATTTTGTAATTGTCAGCGATACGAGCTCCTGGAAGAGCCACCATAACCTTGATACCAGCACGCACATTCGGTGCACCACAGACGATTTGACGGGCTTCTTCTTCGCCAACGTTAACCTGACAAACATGGAGGTGAGTTTCTGGCACATCTTCGCAAGACAAGACCTCACCGACGACAATTTTTGAGAGACCAGCAGCAGGTGATTCGACACCTTCTACCTCGATCCCTGTAGTTGACATTTTTTCAGCCAACTCTTGTGATGGCACATCAATGTCCACCAATTCTTTTAACCATTTATAAGATACAAGCATAATTCTGATTGTAAGATCCCACCCAGTGTGACCTTTTCAATTCCTTTCTTTTTCTTCGAGTCAGTCCTTACCATTCTCTATAGAGAAAAAATGACTAGGACTGTATTTCAGGTCTCAACCTTATTTAAACTGTTCTGAGAAGCGGACATCTCCTTGGTAGAATCCACGGATATCGTTGATTCCGTAACGGAGCATAGCTACACGCTCTTGTCCAAGACCAAAGGCAAAGCCAGAGTAAACAGTCGCATCGATGCCACTCATTTCAAGGACACGTGGGTGAACCATACCAGCACCCATAATTTCGATCCAACCTGTTTTCTTACATACGTTACAGCCTTCTCCACCACACTTGAAGCAAGAAACATCCACCTCAACAGATGGCTCTGTGAATGGGAAATAAGATGGACGCAGACGGATCTGACGCTCTTCACCAAACATTTTTTGGACAATCAATTGAAGGGTTCCTTGAAGATCTGCCATAGAGATATTTTTCCCAACAACCAAACCTTCGATTTGATGGAACTGGTGACTGTGAGTCGCATCGTCTGTGTCACGACGGAACACACGCCCTGGTGAGATCATTTTTAAAGGACCTTTAGAAAAATCATGAGCATCCATTGCACGCGCCTGAACAGGAGACGTGTGAGTACGGAGTAAGATTTCTTCTGTGATATAGAAAGTGTCCTGCATATCGCGAGCTGGGTGGTCTTTTGGAAGATTCATACGCTCAAAGTTATAGTAGTCTTGCTCCACTTCAAATCCGTCCACGACTTGATACCCCATACCGATGAAAATATCTTCGATTTCCTCACTCGTTTGTGTAAGTACATGACGGTGACCAGTCGTAACTGGGCGACCTGGAAGCGTCACATCGATACTCTCGCTAGCCAGTTGAGCCACGACTTTCTTTTCTTCCAAGAGCTTAGCTGTTTCTTCAAAAGCAGCTGTCAAGACATCACGCGCTTCATTGACGTGCTTCCCGATAATCGGACGCATCTCAGCAGAAACATCTTTCATCCCTTTGAGGATTTCAGTAAGCGAACCCTTTTTACCAAGGACAGAGACACGCAATTCTTGCATCTCTTTTTCATTTTCAGCAGTAATCTGCTTCAAGCTAGCCAGCGTTTCTTCACGAAGCGCTTTTAATTGTTCTTCAATAGTTGACATAATTCCTCCATCAGTCACTCGTAGATAAAAAGAAAACCACATGTCAAAAACTCCACTCGGAGCGTTGACACGCGGTACCATCCGTTTTTATCTGACAAGTCAGACCTTCATTTCTAAATCCATGCGCAAGTGAATTCACCCAGCTTTCATATAGAGAGCTTGCAGTCACGGCTCTCCTCCCTGATATACTTCCCTTGAGTTACTAGTCTTGCGGATTTCTATTCAATTACTACTTAGTTTATCAGATTTTTAGTTAAAAAACAAGTTAGATTAGACTAATTTCAGTATAAAACTCGTTCCTTTTTCTGTTGCTCCATCTTCCACAAATCCAAGCGACTTGAAACACCTCCTAGAAGCATGATTGTAGGTATAGATTTCCTTGACTTTCAATTCTTTCCACCCTTTTACTCGAGCCAATTCAATCAAAGTACTTAGAACCTTTTTCCCAAGTCCTCGATGTTGGTAAGCGGGATTCCCAATCACAATGGGGAGATTATCCTGAGATAGAGTAACATCCCCAATTGGAAACCATTCTCCCTTCTCCTTAACTTCAATCCAAAAAAGCTCACCATGCTGATCCAAATAGGAATACATAGCTTCCAAGGTCGCTGGACTGTACGGTCTCTTCACACCATCTACGAGGTAAACCAAGTTCACATCCTGATACCAAGCAAAAGCTTCCTCACAATGATTGACCTGATAATAAGGAACAAGACGCAGTGTATTATCTATTTGTAGGGTCTGTTTCATCTGCTTTCCTTTTCAATAAGAGAGTTGCTGCTTGATTAAAACCATCACACCAGTTATACCATTTTGCTTCATACTCATCTTGAGGTACGATATGATTTTTTAAATCCAGAACAGAGTAAATCTTTCTTTCCTCACAAGCTTGCGCATAGAGATGATATAGTTCATCACCACCATCTCTATCCCACTCAGCAGAAATCGTATCCCGACCTGCCAATAAAGCCTGATAAGCCCTGTGATGCCCATCTGTAATCAACAAGTAATCTCCGAAGGCAAGAATACTGATTGGAGAAACATTGATTATTTCTGCCGACTGATAAAGTGTCTGGATGCCTGCTAGTTTCTTTTCTGATAAGTATAGTTGAGTCGGATGAAGATCTGCTATATTGACTTTCATTTCTTTCTCCTCAATGGAATTTGATACTCACTTCTGCTTACCTTTAAATCGCCATTGGAAGCGGAGCTTATCATAAAAGGGAAACTCGATAAACAAGACTCCCAAGCCGACACAGAGACTGGCAAGTACATCTGATGGATAATGAACTCCCAGATAAACCCTTGATACCAGCACACTGACTAGGTAGAGAGCAAGGATAATTTGCACGACTTTTCTCCAGACTGGATTTTTAATCCGTTGACTAAGAATAACAATCAGAGTGCCTACCATCAAGGTTACAGCCAGAGAATGGCCGCTTGGAAAGGAAAATCCCTTCTCCTCAACCAAGTGTAAAATAGCTGGTCGTGGGCGCTGGTAGATATTTTTAAAGGTCACGATTAAAAGACCTGCCAAAGCCAGATTTCCCAGCATGAAGAAACTTTCTATCTTCCATCGCTTACGATAAAAGATAAAGGCTGCGATAGCAACCCAGATGATAATCACTGGGATATCAATCAAGCGTGTGATGGCCCTAAAAAGAATAGTCAAGTAATCTGGCAAGTCTCCTCGAACGGCAGTCTGAATCGGTTGGTCAAAACCGACCAGCGTTTCAGGGTAAAATTTGACCATGTAGCCAAGAATAACGAAAAGTAAAAGGGCAAAACTGCCCTTCATTAAAAATGTTTGTTTATCTCTCATAATGTTTTAAGGTTGGTTTCAAGAGAACATACAACAACCAGAATGAAACGGAAAAGATTACACCCTCAATCAAGTTAAAAGGTAATACCATGGTCATTAGGTAGTTGGAAAGTCCCAAAATTTTTCCAATATCAAAGTTAGCAAACTTAGCGTACAAAGGAACAGCGTAAACATAGTTGAGAACCAACATAGCCACGGTTAAACCAATAGTCCCAGCTAGAGAGCCTAGTAGGAAACGAAGGGTTGTCCGTTCCTTTTTCCAAATCAAAGCAAAGACGATGACAAAAACTCCCAAAGCTACGATATTCATCGGCAAACCAATGTAAGTATTCACTCCTTGACTATTAAGAAGCAATTTCAAGAGTGAGCGAAGCAAGAGAATTCCTAGAGCAGCAGGCAAATCCATGACCACCAAGCCCACAAGGACTGGCAAGATACTAAATTCGATCTTGAGGAAGGACGCCGCTGGTAAAAGCGGAAAGTCAAAGTACATCAGCACAAATGAGATGGCTGATAGAATTGCAATGGTCGAAAGTCGACGTGTGTTTGTCATAACAGGTTCCTCCAATTTTCTATAAAATCAGAAGAAGTTAGAAAGGATTCCTCTATCTATTCTCACTTTTTATATCCCAAATCTTTCCTCTTACTCTATTAAAGAAAATTAAAGCAAGCGGTTACAATTCGGCTATAAATCTATCAGAACAGACAAAGCTATTCTTTCGTCTTCTCCCATCCAGACTATACTGTCGGTTGTGGAATCTCACCACATCAGCTTGCGCTCGCGGACTTCTTTAAAGAGAAGGAAATAGAGATTTTTCTTTTAGACTAGCGACAAGCTGTAGGCATAACTTCTGGTTAGGCAAAGCTTGTCAACAAAGTATAAAAGGAAAAGATCATTTCCTAGTTAAAGTCACCGCCGGTCGGGAATCACACCCTGCCCTGAAGACTCTTTTATCATAACAAAAAACACTTGCAAGCGCAAGCATTTTGTTCATTTTCATTTTCATTTTTTATTTCAATTTATCCACTTCATAGGTATGAACAAGCTCAAGACCTGCAAAGTTCTGCTGGCGAAGAGCCTCATAGACAATCATACAGACGGTATTAGACACATTGAGACTGCGGACATGTTCATCATTCATAGGAATACGGAGAGCCTTCTCAGGATGTTCTCGCATAAAGTCCTCAGGTAAACCCTTGTCTTCACGTCCAAAGAGAAAATAATGGTCTTCTTTAATCGATAAATCCACATCAGAATAGACTTTTTCTGCGAATTTTGAAATCAGATAGAGTTTACCCTTCATCTGGGACATAAAATCTTCTAAACTGTCGTAAAAATAAATCTCTAGCTTATCCCAATAATCCAACCCAGCTCGCTTCATCTTGCGGTCATCAATAGGGAAGCCCATAGGCTTGATGATATGGAGGGGAGAATTGGTCGCAGCGCAAGTACGCGCAATATTGCCTGTATTTTGTGGAATTTGAGGTTCAAATAATACAATGTGATTTGTCATGACTTGCTTCCTTTCACCATTGCAAAAAAATAGCCACACTGCCCGGAGTCAAGCTCAGCAAACAGCGTGGTTAAGGCATCGTTAACTTACCTCACAACAGGTTTGAAGTAAATCAGCGAAACTACTTTCTTAGTATAACACTTTCAGAATCATTGTCAATAGAAACGACTTGATTTTTTCAATTTTTTCAAGCTATTTCCAAGGGTTGTAAAATCGTCCCTGATTCTGCAAGATAAGTAGTAAACTAGCTACTAAAAACAAGGTTGCCAAGAGCAAGGTAATATAATCTCCTTTTTTCAAGGCCTGATAACTATACCAAGTCCGTTTTTTCTCTTTCCCAAAGCGTCGAAGCTCCATAGCTGTAGCGATGGTATCAATGCGTTCTAACGAGCTAAAAATCAAGGGAGTGATAATGAGCAGATTGCCTTTGATTCGTTGCATGAGAGAAGCTTTCTTGGATAATTCCATCCCACGCGCTTCCTGCGACATCTTGATGGTAAAGAATTCTTCCTGCAAATCTGGAATATAGCGCAAGGTCAGGCTGACTGAATAGGCAATCTTGTAAGACACACCAATTTGATTTAAACTGGAAGCAAACTGACTAGGATGGGTTGTCATCAAAAAGATAATAGCCAGAGGAATGGTGCAAAGGTACTTAATGGCCAGATTTAGCAGATAAAAGAGCTCTTGGCTGGTCAGAGTGTAGACTCCGATTCCCTGCCAAATCACACTTCTCTCTCCGTAAAGTCCAACCCCATACTCGGGAGAAAAGAGATAGACCATCAAGACGTTTAAAACGGCAAATACCGTCGCAAAAACGGCTACAAAAGAAACATCTTTAAAGCGGATTTCTGACAAATAGAGGAGAAAGACTGAAAAGACGGCAATCAGAACAAGCAGTCTGGTATCATAGCTAATCATGGCCGCCAATGACACGAGTATGAAAAAGAGAAGTTTCCCAGCTCCTGACAAGCGATGAATCACAGTATCTCTATGCTGGTAACCGATTAATTTAGCTTGCATCCTTCTCTCCTTTCCTTGTAAAATGCCGTTAAAGCAAGTGGATCCACGTCGAGTTTCTTGGCCAAGTTGAAGATTGAAGTTTCTTTTAGATTAGTTTTTACTAACAGCTCGGGATTGCTCAAAAGACTAGCTGGATCGGTATCGGCAATCAATTCCCCATCTACCATGACAAGGGCTCGGTCTGAATAATCCAGCATCAATTGCATATCATGAGTAATCATAACAATCGTGTGCCCTTTTTGATGCAACTTCTCGAGAAATTCCATAATCTCAGTATAGTTCTTCTGGTCTTGACCCGCAGTCGGTTCATCTAAGAGGATGATTTCAGCTCCCAAGACCAAAATCGATGCAATGGTGACACGTTTTTTCTGACCAAATGACAGGGCAGAAATGGGCCAATTGCGGAATTCATAAAGACCACAGATTTTCAAGGTTTCATAGACTCTCGTTTCAATTTCCTGCTCGTCCACACCTCTCAAACGTAGCCCCAGAGCCACCTCATCAAAAATCATATTGGTTGAAATCATTTGATTGGGATTTTGTAGCACATAGCCTACTCGTTCTGCCCGCTCTGCAACAGAATCTCCTTTTATATCCTGTCCTTCCCAAAGATAGCGGCCTTCAGTCTGGATAAAACTACTTAAGGCCTTGGCTAGGGTTGATTTCCCAGCTCCATTTTTTCCGACAATGGCAATCTTTTCACCCTTTTTAATATCCAAATGTAGGGACTTTAAAATCGGTCTATCATCATAAGAAAAAGACACATCCTCTAGTCTAAAGAGTGACTGCAATTCTGGCGTCTCTTTTACCAATTCAGTCTGCAACTGAACCTGACCTTTTGAGATGGACAAGTTATCCAGATCTGCTAATTGTTCTTCCTTATTTAAATCCACACCCAATTGACGGAGAGTGGTGAGATAAAGAGGTTCTCTAATGCCATTTTGTGTCAATAAATCAGTCGCCAGTAACTGATCAGGGCCACCATTAAAGAGGATACGACCATCGTTTATCAAGACAATCCGATCAACAGGGCGATGCAGAACATCCTCCAAACGGTGCTCAATAATAAGGGTCGTCGCCCCCTCCTCCTTATGAATCTGGTCAATCAATTCGATAATATCCTGACCTGACTTGGGATCAAGATTGGCGAGTGGCTCATCAAACAATAGAATGGGACTTTCATCAATCAAGACACCAGCCAAACTGACACGTTGCTTTTGTCCACCTGACAAATCCTGGGGACGCTGAGCTAGTAAAGGGAGAAGATCCAGCTTTTCAGCCCATTTATGAACACGATTTTTCATCTCTTCTAGAACTGTCACATCATTTTCCAGAGCAAAAGCTAAATCTTCTGCCACAGACAAGCCAATAAACTGCCCATCTGTATCCTGCAAAACTGTGCTAACCAGATGAGACTTATCATAGATGCTCATATCAAAGGCTGCTTGACCCTTGATCAAAAATTCTCCAGACGTATGCCCCTTGTAAATATTGGGAATAATCCCATTCAAACACTGACCCAAGGTAGATTTACCTGACCCAGATGGGCCAACAATTAAGACTTTCTCTCCCTTGTAAATAGTCAAATCCACCCCTTGCAAAGTCGGTTCCTGTTGCGTTTCATACTGGAAAGAGAAATCCTTCCACTCAATTATAGCTTCTTTCATCTTACTCTCTTCATTCGCTTCTTAGACTTCTATTTTATCATAAATTACCCCCTTCTTGGAGACTCTTCTCTTAAAATCTTAGCGTCAAAAAGAATCCTAGCCTAGCTTGCTTGCCTAACTAATCTATAAACATCGAAAAAGACTGGTTGTCCAGCCTTTTCCCTTATGTTAATCCTTTTTCAAACTTCCTGAACGAGTTTGCGTACGTGAATAAGCTAGCAAGAGAAGGGTACCTGCGATAGCTATAGTTACAGCATTAGCAATTCCCGCAACAATCCCTTGGGCAAATACTTTTTCTGCCGCTTCTTGATAAATCACAACGTCTCCAAGTGGTGCCAAGACACCCCAAACAAGAGCATTTGCAACAATCTGAATGAGGTTAAAGAAGACAATATCCTTCACCCCAAAAACACCTTGTGTTACTCGAATGTATTTTCTAAAGAGTCCTACAGCTAGACCAAAGAGACCACTAGCAATAATCCAAGTCCACCACAGACCATAGCCAGCAAGAGAGTCCTTCACTGCATGCCCAATTAAACCAACAAGTAATCCCACTAGAGGGCCAAAAATGATAGACAAGAGGCTCTGTACCGCATACTGAAGCTGGATACTTGTATTTGGAACGGGTGTCGGAATACTAATCATCCCGATAACAACAAAGAGCGCAGCTCCAACACCGATAGCAACAACTTGTTTAATTGATTGATTTTTCATCTATATTCTCCTATTTTATGATTCTATTTTCTTTATTTCAATGGTCCAAGATGAACCGACGCCCACATTATAGGCCTTGGCAAAAGAACCTTGGTTGATAGCCAGACCTAAACGATAGAGGGAGTTAATGTAAAGGATAGGTTGCCCAATTCTCACATCTGCAAATGATTTGCCATAGACAACCTGATTTTGATAGACCAGCATATCTGCATGATAGATAGTCACTTAAAAACGGTCACCGAATACTGGTTCCAGCTTGTAAAATTCTTCTCGCATAATAGAGGTCCAAAACGAACATCCAGAATATCAATGGCTCCCCTCACCAGATGATCTTCTATGATTGTATCTACGACTGGAAGCTCTACAATCTGATCCACACTGAGCTCTGGCCCCACTTCCTCAAAAGAAATGCGACCACTGGCCAGTTTAGCACCAGTATAAACATAGACATCACGACCGTAGAAGGTATAAGAATGCTCTGTATTTTGACGTCTATTGGCCACTTCAGAAATCTCACGAATAGCTACAATGCCAACGTGTTTCTTGATAAAAGAAAGAGTCCCATTATCTGGCGTGACAATGTATTGATTTTTTGCAGTCTTGGCAACCACACTCTTACGTTTCGAGCCGACACCTGGATCGACCACCGATACAAATGTCGTTCCCTCAGGCCAGTAATCCACCGTCTGAAAGAGACGATAGCTCCCCTCAAAAATATTATAAGGCGTGATATCGTGCGTCAAATGATGAATTTTTATGGTTGGAGACTCTTCTAAAGCCACTCCAATCATAGCCGATACCGCACCATCAACCAGACCAAAGTCTGATTATAATACCAGTAAATTATTATTCATTTTATCTCCTTGTATATCCTTTATCATACCATATTTCATAGAAAGATGCTACTAGCTATTTCAATTGATTAGGGTATAGTTTTACCTTATAGCAAATTTCCTACTAAAAACTCTGGTGATTAGCTAGTAGGTGCATTTTTTCTTGAAAAAAGGTATGATAGTTACATAATGAAGAAGTAGGTTTTATTATGAAAATTATCCTTGTCGGAGGGGGAAAAGTTGGTTCTGCCCTCTGTCGCTCCTTGGTTGCAGAAAAGCATGATGTTTTGCTGATTGAGCAAGACGAAGCTGTCCTCAATCATATTGTCAATCGCTTTGATATCATGGGTATCCTTGGTAACGGGGCCGATTTTACCATCCTTGAGCAAGCCAGCGTCCAGGATTGTGATATCTTTATCGCCCTGACTGAGTACGATGAAGTGAACATGATTGCAGCCGTTCTAGCTAAGAAAATGGGGGCTAAAGAAACCATCGTTCGAGTGCGAAATCCTGAATACTCTAACTCTTATTTCAAAGAAAAGAATATTCTCGGCTTTTCTCTTATCGTTAACCCTGAGCTCTTGGCTGCCCGCGCTATCGCCAACATCATTGACTTTCCCAACGCTCTATCTGTCGAACGCTTTGCTGGTGGACGCGTTAGCCTCATGGAATTTATCGTCAAATCCACCAGTGGTCTTTGCCAAATGCCCATTTCTGATTTTCGGAAAAAATTTGGCAATGTCATTGTCTGTGCGATAGAGAGGGATCATCAAATTATCATTCCAAGCGGTGACATGACTGTACAGGATAAAGATAGAATCTTTGTCACTGGTAACCGTGTCGATATGATGCTCTTCCATAATTATTTTAAATCTCGTGCCGTGAAGAGTCTTCTTATTGTTGGAGCCGGTAGAATTGCCTATTATCTACTAGGTATCCTCAAAGACAGTCGTATCGATACAAAAGTCATTGAAATCAATCCCGAAATCGCCAGCTTCTTTAGCGAGAAATTCCCAAATCTCTACATCGTTCAAGGAGATGGTACCGCAAAAGATATCCTGCTGGAAGAAAGTGCTCAAAACTATGATGCCGTTGCAACTCTAACAGGAGTCGATGAGGAAAATCTGATTACCTCTATGTTCCTTGACAGCGTAGGTGTACAGAAAAATATTACCAAGGTCAATCGTACCAGTCTCCTCGAGATTATCAATGCGCCTGATTTTTCAAGTATCATCACACCTAAAAGTATCGCTGTAGATACAATCATGCACTTTATTCGTGGTCGGGTTAATGCCCAGTATTCAGACCTTCAGGCTATGCACCATCTAGCCAATGGCCAAATTGAAACCCTGCAATTCCATATCAAGGAAGCTAATAAGATGACTGCCAAACCTCTTTCTCAACTCAAACTGAAAAAAGGGGTTCTTATTGCAGCTATCATTCGAAAGGGCAAGACTATTTTCCCTACAGGGGAGGATATGCTGGAAGTCGGAGACAAGCTCCTAGTAACAACTTTGTTACCAAACATCACCAAGATTTATGACTTGATCGCGAGGTAAGAAATGAATAAAAGTATGATTCGTTACCTCCTTTCAAAATTACTTTTGATTGAAGCTGTTCTCCTCTTGGTTCCTGTAGCTGTAGCTGTCTATTACCACGAATCGAGCCAAGTCTTTACGGCCCTCTTTACAACGATTGGGATTCTCGTATTACTAGGTGGTTCAGGAATTTTACAAAAGCCCAAAAATCAACGGATTTATGCCAAGGAGGGAGTCTTGATTGTTGCCCTCTGTTGGATCCTTTGGTCCTTCTTTGGTGGTCTCCCCTTTGTCTTTGCTAGACAAATTCCCAGCGTTATAGATGCCTTTTTTGAGATCAGTTCTGGCTTTACAACTACTGGAGCAACTATTCTGAACGACGTTTCGGTCCTCAGTCGTTCCCTCCTCTTCTGGCGAAGTTTTACCCACTTGATTGGAGGAATGGGAGTGCTCGTTTTCGCACTTGCTATTATGGATAATGCCAAGAATAGCCACCTAGAGGTGATGAAGGCTGAGGTTCCTGGCCCCGTCTTCGGCAAGGTTGTATCCAAACTCAAAAATACTGCCCAGATTCTCTATCTCCTTTATCTAGCTCTCTTCTCCCTCTTTGTCATCATCTATTATCTAGCTGGTATGCCCCTATTTGATAGTTTTGTCATCGCTATGGGGACAGCTGGTACAGGAGGTTTTACCGTCTATAACGATGGAATTGCTCACTATGGCAGCTCACTGATTACCTATCTAGTTAGTATCGGAGTTTTGGTTTTTGGGGTAAATTTCAACCTCTACTACTACCTCATGCTCCGTCGGGTTAAGGCCTTCTTTGGAGATGAAGAACTTCGGGCTTACTTGGTCATCGTACTGGTTTCTACAGGCTTGATCAGCCTTAATACTCTCTATCTCTATCCAGGATTTTCCAAGAGTTTTGAAATGGCCTTCTTTCAGGTTTCCAATATCATTACAACAACTGGTTTTGGATATGGAGACATTACCAACTGGCCCCTCTTCTCCCAGTTCATCCTCCTCTTCCTCATGGGAATTGGTGGTTCTGCTGGATCAACCGCAGGTGGACTCAAGGTTATTCGAGGCCTCATTCTTTCAAAAATTGCTAAAAATCAGATTTTGTCAATCCTATCGCCCCACCGTGTTTTGACCCTCCATGTTAATAAAACGGTGATTGACAAAGATACCCAGCATAAGATTCTCAAGTACTTTGTCATCTATTCTATGATTTTGCTATCCCTTATCTTTATTGTCAGCCTAGATAGCAATGATTTTCTGGTTGTAACCAGTGCTGTCTTTAGCTGTTTCAATAATATCGGGCCTATTCTAGGAACCACTTCTAGTTTCTCAATCTTTAGTCCTATCTCAAAAATTCTCCTCTCCTTTGCAATGATTGCAGGGCGTTTGGAGATTTATCCAATCCTACTTCTCTTTATGAAGAGAACTTGGTCTAAGAGATAAAATACAACCACACCTTGTAAACCTACAAAGTGTGGTATTTTTATTTTAATACTCTTCGAAAATAAAATTCAAACCACGTCAGCTTCGCCTTGCCGTATATGTGTGACTGACTTTGTCAGTCTTATCTACAACCTCAAAGCGGTGCTTTGAGTAACCTGCGGCTAGCTTCCTAGTTTGCTCTTTGATTTTCATTGAGTATCAAATACCTCCCGCAACTCAACAAGTATCTTTGAATCCCGGTCAGACATTTCAGTACCTGACTTAAGGAATTTAAGATCCAAAAAACAACCCTCAGTCGACTGACCGAGGGTTCCTTATTTCATTACTTAAAAACTTGATTAGCTCAATGCATCCAAGGCGTCATCCATTGAAAGAACTTCGTGGAAGACACGTTGTGTCAATTCAGTTTTTTGTTCTGGAGTGAGGTATTTAGTGTTTACACAGTATCCAGAGATACGTACGATAACGTCTTCACCTGACATAATCTTTTCGTAAACATCGTTCAAGTCCATAACGTTCAAGTTAACGTGTTGTCCACCGTTTTCGAAGTAACCATCAAGGATTGTTACCAAGTTATCAACTTGTTCGTCACGAGTCTTACCAAGAGCACGTGGTGAAACTTGAGTTGTCAATGAGATACCGTCAGCTGCGTAACCAAAGTCAAGGCTAGCAAGTGAGTTCAAGTTTTGCAACCATCCACCTTTAGCTTTGTTAGATGGGTTAGCACCTGGTGAGAAGAATTCAAGTTTAGACAAGTTCACAGAACCATCTTCGTTGAGGTATACACCTTTGTGAACTGGTGAGTTACCAGTTTGTTTAGAGTAAGCAACGTTAGATGTGATTGTCAAAAGTGATACTGTAGCTTCTGCGTCTTTGTAAAGTTTGTGGCTACGTAGACGAGTTGTGTAAGCTTCGATCAACCATTCTGCCAATTCGTTTGAACGAGGATCATCTTCACCCCAACGTGGGTATTCCCCGATTGTTTCGTAATCGTAGATGTAGCCATTTTCGTCACGGATTGGTTTAACTGTAGCGTATTTGATAGCTGACAATGTATCAACAGTGTTAGCAAATCCACAGATACCGAATCCCATGTTCGCACGTTGTTTAGTTGGCAAGAAGGCCATTTGAACAGCTTCGTAGTTGTACTTGTCAGTCATGTAGTGGATGATGTTCAAAGCATCTACGTAAGTGTCAGTCAACCAGTCAAGAGATTTTTCAAAGTTAGCTTTAACTGATTCGAATTCAAGAACTTCATCACGGATTGGTTCAATGTCAAATACTTTGTAGTCTTTGTGAACATCGTCGTAACCACCGTTCAAACCAGTAAGAAGGGCTTTCAATACGTTTACACGCGCACCGAAGTACTGGATGTTGTGGCGTTGTTCTTCATTTTCTGGGTCAAGTGGAGACACACAGCATGAGATACAGCTCATTTCACCATATCCATCTTTAGCCATTGTTGTTACACCTTCGTATTGGATAGAAGAGTGTTTGTGGCTCATGTGCATACAGTAGCGACGGAAGTTGTATGGCAATT
>CAUQTL010000025.1:0-18970 GCA_963521035.1 uncultured Streptococcus sp. | reverse complement strand
TTCACGATTGAAGGTCGTGCTGTGCTTTCAACGATTGAAGGTCGCTTGAGCAAGGTCTATTATAGCATGATTTAGCAAGGAGAACAACGGATAACCTTTGGCTCAATCTGATGAGTATTTCAAGTTGTCAAGTAAGTTTACAGTATTGTAAATAACTTGATGCAAAACATCATATCCCAACCAAGAATTTACTAGTAATTACAAAAAGGGACTAGAATATAAACTCCAATCCCTGTAAATATAATTTTTCCTAAAGTTTTAATACCAGCCATTTGCTAACCAGAAATTTTTAGCAGCCGACCATGAGCCATAACGATCTGCTACATAAGCATCCGCTGTCTTCTCTTGATTTTCTGGTGATAAATCTCCATTTAGATAGGTAATAGTCAACTGATAGCGACCATAGTATTGCCCATTTTGCGCTGTATAACTGCCGCTGGATTCTTTTTGAGCAATCCACTCCTTGGATTCTGCATCCTCAGCACTCAAGCCAGAACTTGGGTTTACATTAGATTGCTCAGTCTTATCTGATTTTTCAACAGTCATTTGCTCAGACACATCATCATCCAGCTCTAAAACCTGACCAATACTAATCAGGTCGATATTGCTGATCTTGTTTTTTTGCGCAATCTTGTTAACAGTTGTCTGATGAGAAGCAGCAATCGCTGACAAGGTGTCACCTGACTTGACAGTATAACTTTCTGCATTGGCTACAATCGGAAGCAAAGCAGCAGCTCCTACCATCAAACTGAGCAAGCCTGCTTTCATCATTCTATTTTTAAAATACAAATTCATGTTTAGAATTCTCCTTTTCTGTGATATATCTATCCTAAAGCAAAAGTATTACAGAACCTTATTACTTTGATGAATTATATTACAGACTATTGAAGAACTTGTAAAAACAGACATATATTCTAAAGCTTTTTTGATGATGTAAAGGCTATGCTGAACTATCTCTATGTTTTTTGCTCCATTTAAATCGAACCCTATCATAGAAGAAAAATAAAACTATTCCTAAAATGAAAGCTGCAGTTCCTTCCTTTAATCCCCTTGGAACAAATGATAAAGTAACTCTACCTGCTCCTCTTCTCACATCAAGTTTCATAAAACCATTTTGCGCACGTTTTAACGGTACCTTCTTGCCATCTACACTAGCTGTCCAGCCCTTATCATAAGGAATGGTGAAAAAGAGAGAACTATCTCTATCCGCATGATAATCAACCGTTACCGTATTGGATTTTGTCGTCACAGAAACCTCTTGTTCTTTCAATTTACTTATGAGTTGCTGATATTTATTTACATCCACAGAGAAGAACTCTGGTTGGTTAAAAGAAACATTTCGATTCTCTGGAAAAGAAAATTGAATAGAAACCGTCTGTGCTTCCTTAAAGTAACCAATATTCAAAAATGGAAAAACATTATGGGTCAGATAACGATTCGTGATTCCATTTACAGTGATATTGACATCCGTCTGATTATCGTTTGAAAAATCAAGATCTGCAAGGTTGACATAGACTTGACTACCTGCAGGCACCTCAATTGTGTAAGTGACGCTAGAATAGCTTAATTGAGCGTCATTTTCGATGCTTGCAGTTACTTTCCCTTCAGTTTCTTCCTCATTAGCAGCTATAGAAATTCGCTCATAATATTTATGATTCAAACCCGATAATTGATTTAAAAAGGCTGTCTGATTGTCAAGTGTTAAATTAGTGAACTTGACATCTTTGTAAATATCATTGGTTAAGAAAGCCAAGCCCAAAGCATAATTATTTTCATACAATGTCATTGACCCCTCAGTCTTCTCTGCAGAAAAACCAAATTTCTGCGGATCTGTTTCAGACAAGTTATACTTTACAGTAAAAAGGCTATCCATCAAAATGCTATTATTTTGATAGCGAAGATTAAGATTAGTTCCTGCCGATTTAAAACCTAATTTATCTAAAGTCGAGCTTGCTTGCGTATTTCTAACTGATGAAAATTGAGAAATTCCATTATAATTAAATTTCATACTGTCATTCCCAGTCTGAGGATCAAGCCTCTCTGTTCGAAAAAAATCTCTATTTTCCCTCTTACTATACTTGACAAGATTGTCAATTTCATCCATTTTTTTCGAATAGGACGAACGACTTGCAAAGACCCATTCTTTAGCAATTCCATCAACCTGATAATAAGCGTTTAAGGTAAGCTCAAAAATCACAAAAAATAGTAAAGATAGTGTAAACATACTCTGCCTAACATGACAACGAATAAAAGCGAAGCTGATTAAGAGATAGGCAAGGAAGAACTCTAAAGTAAAAATGTAATTTTCGGGACCAAGAAAATCATAGTGTTTTCTATAATGCAAAGTGGCTAGAAAACCAAAAGAAATGAGCAGAAAGCTAAGGAATACTTGTCGCCATTTAACTTCCTCCAAACGATTGAGCGTTTCTGCAGCCATCAAAATGATAAGAAGAGAAAAGAGCCAAGAATAGCGATGCAAAAACATATTTGGCGCATGCATTCCTTGCCAAAGCAAATCCAGATACTGCAGTCGAAAACTCACTATAAAAATGCTAATCAAGAAAATGTAGGCCAGTTTCACGCGAAGCTTAATACTTTTTATCGTGAAAAATAAGATACTTAAAATAAGAGGAAATAGACCAACATAAATCATAGGAATGGATCCATACTTAGTCGTATCAAAACTTCCTACAAAATTTTTAGCAAAAACATCCAAGTACCAACTTTTTTCAGTAAATAAGTCTTCGACCTTTGTCAAGGTCTCACCATGTGAACTCAGATCTAGATAAGTCGGCAAAATCATAATTAAACTAGTAAGGCCTGCTAATATTGACACGATAGCAAAATCAGGGAGAGACCGAATCCTGGCCTTAAAATCCCAAGAAAGCTGAACGAGGTACCAAAGGACTAAAAACAAGGCCATCATGTAACCAAAATAATAATTTTGGATAAAGAGAATTGACAAGCTTGTAAAGTATAAAACTCTCCCTTGCTCATTCATCAACTTGTGTAAACCAAAGATGATAAGGGGGACTACTATAAATACATCTAACCAAGTTTTTATTTCAAGTTGACTAACTGAGAAACTCATCAAAGCAAACGAAGTTGACAGAATCAAGATTAGTGTTTCTGGAATTTTTTTAAAGATCCCTTTAATGCTAATACAAGTTGTCAACCCAATCAAGCCAAACTTAATAAGAGTAAACAAGTAAACTGCATCCGGCATTGATTTTAAATCGAAAAAGTAGACGAAGGGGGAAAGGAAACTTCCTAGATAATAGCTAGATAGGGCATAGAAATTCTGTCCCAATCCACTTGAAAACGTGTAAAAAAGACTATCCGTTCCGTGAAGAATATTTCTCAAAGTCGTATCAAATACGACATATTGATGGAAGCCGTCTCCAAGAAGCGGAGAAGTATCGCTACCCCAGTAGATACCTTGACTCAGATAAATAAAAAACATAATGAGAAAAGGTAAGATGAAGGAAGCTAAATAAAGCCAATTTTTCTTAAAAAAATATCTGATTTTTTCCATGTTTCTTATAGAGAAAGAGGCCGAAACGTTGTTTCATGCCTCTGTAAACCTCTGTCAACCTACATTGACAACTTATTAATCTTTCCAAAGTTCTTTGACTTTTGCCTGAACTTCTTGATTTTCCAAAAATTCATCATATGTCTCGTCAATGCGGTCAATCACACCATTTTTTGAGAGAACAATGATATGATTGGCCAAGGTTTGAATAAACTCATGGTCATGGCTAGCAAAGATGATCGACTCCTTAAAGTTCTTCAAACCATCATTAAGACTAGAAATAGATTCCAAATCCAAGTGATTAGTAGGATCGTCCAAAACCAAAACATTTGACTTGAGAAGCATCAGTTTAGACAACATAACCCGAACTTTTTCTCCACCTGACAAGACGTTGACAGGCTTGTTAACCTCATCGCCAGAGAAAAGCATCCTACCTAAGAAACCTCGAAGGAAGGTATTATCGTCTTCTTCTTTACTAGCAAATTGACGAAGCCAGTCAAGAATAGATTCACCACCAGCAAAGTCACGAGAATTATCTTTTGGCAAATAAGAACGACTGGTTGTGACGCCCCACTTGATAGTTCCTTCATAGTCAATATCTCCCATCAAGGCACGAATCAAGGCAGTTGTTTGAATATCATTTTGTCCAATCAAAGCTGTCTTATCGCCAGGACGCAGGATAAAGCTGATATTGTCAAGAATGGTTTCGCCGTCGATCTTGACAGAAAGATTTTCTACTGTCAAGAGATCATTCCCGATTTCCCGTTCCGCTTTAAAGCTGATAAATGGATATTTTCGACTTGACGGAACAATTTCTTCCAATTCAATCTTATCCAGCATCTTTTTACGAGATGTTGCCTGTTTAGACTTAGAAGCATTGGCAGAGAAGCGAGCCACAAACTCTTGCAATTGTTTGATTTTTTCTTCCGCCTTAGCATTTCGGTCAGCGAGCAACTTAGCTGCCAATTCACTTGATTCTTTCCAGAAATCATAGTTTCCGACATAAAGTTTGATCTTACCAAAATCAAGGTCAGCCATATGCGTACAAACTTTATTTAAGAAGTGACGGTCGTGGGATACGACAATAACTGTATTCTCAAAATCAATCAAGAAATCTTCCAACCAAGTGATAGACTGGATATCCAAACCATTGGTCGGCTCGTCCAGAAGTAAGACATCTGGCTTGCCAAAAAGAGCCTTTGCAAGAAGGACCTTAACCTTGTCGCCGTTTGTCAATTCACTCATATTTTGGTAATGCAAGTCTTCTGGAATATTGAGGTTTTGTAGCAATTGAGATGCTTCACTTTCAGCTTCCCAGCCACCAAGTTCAGCAAATTCACCTTCCAGCTCAGCCGCTCGAACCCCATCCTCGTCAGAAAAGTCAGGCTTCATATAAATAGCATCTTTCTCTTTCATAATGCTGTAAAGGTGCTCGTTCCCCATGATAACGACATCAATGACCCGCTCATCCTCATAGTCAAAATGATTTTGGCGCAAAACAGAGAGTCGCTCATCTGGCCCTAAAGAAATATGACCTGTCGTTGGCTCAATATCCCCAGCTAGAATCTTCAAGAAGGTAGACTTACCTGCACCATTTGCCCCAATCAGACCATAGGTATTTCCTTCTGTAAATTTAATATTTACTTCATCAAATAATTTTCGATCACTGAAACGCAGTGACACATCAGATACTGTAAGCAATGATTTTCTCCTATATATGTAATCTCCTCCATTTTACTAGAAAATTCTTCTTTTTTCAAATTATTATGGAATAAAAAACTATTTTAAGAGATAAAAATGCTGTCAACTTTGTAAACATGCTGTAAATATATTGTCAACCAATTTCTTTTAAACTATGATTCTTCTTTTTTCTTCTAGATTCTTCCGCATTTTCTTTGAAAATGATATAATGAGAACAACACTAATTGAGGAGCAAGCAATGACAAAACCCATTATTTTAACCGGAGACCGTCCGACTGGAAAATTACATATTGGTCATTATGTAGGAAGCTTACGTAACCGTGTCCTTTTACAAAATCAAGACAAGTATGAGATGTTTGTTTTTCTGGCGGACCAACAAGCTCTGACAGACCATGCGAAAGATCCACAAACGATTGTAGAATCCATTGGCAATGTAGCTTTAGATTATCTAGCAGCTGGACTGGATCCGAAAAAAGTGACTATTTTTATCCAAAGTCAGATTCCAGAGTTGGCAGAGTTGTCAATGTATTACATGAATTTGGTATCTTTAGCTCGATTAGAGCGCAATCCAACTGTCAAGACAGAAATTGCTCAGAAAGGTTTTGGAGAAAGTATCCCAACTGGATTTTTGGTTTATCCTATCTCTCAAGCAGCTGACATTACAGCCTTTAAGGCAAACTATGTACCTGTCGGAAATGACCAAAAACCGATGATTGAGCAGACACGTGAAATTGTTCGTTCCTTCAATCATGCCTATGACTGTGAGGTTTTGGTGGAGCCTGAAGGCATCTATCCAGAAAATGAAGCGGCTGGTCGTCTGCCAGGCCTTGATGGCAATGCTAAAATGTCCAAATCATTGAACAATGGGATCTATCTAGCGGATGATATGGATACTCTCAAGAAAAAGGTCATGAGTATGTATACTGATCCCGACCACATCAAAGTTGAAGATCCAGGAAAAATCGAAGGTAATATGGTTTTCCATTATCTGGATGTTTTTGGTCGGCCAGAAGATGCTGCTGAAATTGCGGCTATGAAAGAACACTACCAACGCGGTGGTCTGGGGGATGTCAAAACTAAACGCTATCTCTTAGAGATTTTAGAGCGGGAATTAGGACCAATCAGAGAGCGTCGCCTCGAGTTTGCAAAAGATATGGGCCAAGTCTATGACATGCTGAAAGAAGGCAGTGATCGTGCTCGACAAGTTGCTGGACAAACCCTGTCAGAAGTCAAAAATGCAATGGGAATTAATTACTTTAAATAACGAACAATAATAGCAGATTGTATCAAAAACCATCGTCTTTTACCTTCAAAAGAGATGGTTTTTAATTTTTGCATAATAATCATTGACAAATGCCTATAGAATGGTATGATATTAACAATAAAAAGACGAGCCCTGCTCAATATATAAGAAAAGAGGAAACTGTGGATGTCTAACTGGGACACTAAATTTTTGAAAAAAGGTTTTACCTTTGATGACGTATTGCTTATTCCAGCTGAAAGTCACGTGTTGCCAAATGATGCTGATTTAAGTACAAAACTTGCTGAGAATTTGAAATTAAATATCCCAATTATTACTGCGGCTATGGATACAGTTACCGAAAGTCAAATGGCGATCGCCATTGCCCGTGCCGGCGGTCTAGGTGTCATCCACAAAAATATGTCTATTGCACAGCAGGCTGATGAGGTTCGTAAGGTAAAACGTTCTGAAAATGGTGTCATTATTGATCCATTCTTCCTGACTCCTAATCATACAATTGCTGAAGCAGATGAATTGATGGGGCGCTACCGCATTAGTGGGGTTCCAGTGGTTGAAACGATGGAAAATCGTAAATTAGTCGGTATCTTGACTAACCGTGATTTACGCTTTATTTCAGATTATAATCAACCAATTTCCAACCACATGACCAGTGAAAATCTTGTTACAGCTCCAGTCGGAACTGATCTAGCAACTGCTGAAAGAATCTTGCAAGAACACCGAATTGAAAAACTACCTTTAGTAGATGAAAACGGTCGACTTTCTGGTCTTATCACCATTAAAGATATTGAAAAAGTGATTGAGTTCCCAAATGCGGCTAAAGATGAGTTTGGTCGTCTGCTAGTTGCGGGGGCCGTTGGTGTAACTTCAGATACTTTTGAGCGTGCAGAAGCCCTCTTCGAAGCAGGAGCAGACGCCATTGTTATTGATACAGCCCATGGTCATTCAGCTGGAGTTCTACGTAAAATTGCTGAGATTCGTGCTCACTTCCCAGATCGCACTTTGATTGCTGGTAATATTGCAACTGCAGAAGGTGCGCGTGCCCTTTTTGATGCTGGTGTTGACGTAGTAAAAGTTGGAATCGGACCAGGTTCTATCTGTACAACTCGTGTCATTGCTGGTGTTGGTGTCCCACAAGTAACAGCTATCTACGATGCAGCTGCAGTTGCGCGTGAGTATGGAAAAACCATCATTGCTGATGGAGGTATCAAGTACTCAGGTGATATCGTCAAAGCGCTTGCTGCAGGTGGAAATGCAGTTATGCTTGGATCTATGTTTGCTGGAACAGACGAAGCACCAGGTGAAACTGAAATCTTCCAAGGACGTAAATTTAAAACTTACCGTGGAATGGGCTCTATCGCAGCTATGAAGAAAGGCTCCAGCGATCGCTACTTCCAAGGTTCTGTCAATGAAGCTAATAAGCTAGTTCCAGAAGGAATTGAAGGGCGTGTAGCTTATAAAGGAGCCGCTGCAGATATCGTCTTCCAAATGTTGGGCGGTATCCGTTCTGGTATGGGATATGTCGGTGCAGCTAATCTGCAAGAACTTCATGAAAATGCTCAATTTATTGAGATGAGTGGTGCTGGTTTGAAAGAAAGTCACCCTCACGATGTACAAATCACCAATGAAGCTCCAAACTACTCTGTCCAATAAAATTATAAAGAAAAACAACCTTGTCAACTCCTTGACAAGGTTGTTTTTAGTTTACAATGTTGTAAATTCAATTTACAGTTTTTTTACTAATTTGTAAAACCTACATTTTCTTCTTTCTTAATTACGCCTTGACTTATCTGAAAAACATTAATATCTTCTGGTAGATTATGTAAGTGATCTAAGCTAGTTGTAGTGATGAAAGTCTGGATATTTTGAGAGATAGTTTCTAGCAATTTTAATTGACGCATGTTGTCAAGTTCGCTCATTACATCGTCAAGCAATAATATTGGTGTATCTTTCGTAAGACTTTCGATTAGTTTAATTTCAGCTAACTTGAGAGATAGAACCACACTACGGTGCTGGCCTTGGCTACCAAATCCAGCATCCATATCATTGATAAAAAAGTTAATATCATCTCGGTGAGGTCCAACACCAGTATTTTTTTTGAAAAGATCACGTCTACGGCTTTCTGATAAGGCTGATCGAAAAGAAGCTTCCAAGTCTTCGAGATGTGAAAACGGAACAGAGGATAAATACTTGATTGTCAATTTCTCTTTTCCTTGAGAAATATCTCCATGACTTTCCTGAGCAAAACCTTCTAGCTTTTCAATAAAGTCTAAGCGATGTTGCATGACACGACAACCAAAATCAATCAATTGTTCATCTAAGACAGAGAGAAAGGTTTCATCTACCTTATCATTAGCCTTAAGATAGGCATTTCTTTGCTTGAGCACATGATTATAACTAGATAAGTCAGCAAGGTAGATGGGCTTGATTTGCCCAAGCTCAATATCAATGAATTTTCGGCGCAGAGCAGGGGCGCCTTTAATGAGCTGTAAATCTTCTGGAGCAAACAAAACAACATTGACAACCCCTATATAATCTGATAATTTCCCTTGTTTTAAATGATTTATTTTGGTGATTCTCCCCTTTGGTGTCAACTCGATGTCAAGTGGGATTTTACCCGTTGTTTTTTCAATGATTCCTGAAATTTGAAGATTTTTTTCTTGAAAATGAATCAAATCCTTATCGGTTCTGGTACGGTGACTGCGAGTAAGGGCTAAAAAATAGATGGCTTCTAGAATATTGGTTTTACCCTGTGCATTTTGCCCCAGAAAGATATTAAGCCCAGGATCAAAATCAACCTCTGCAGACTGGTAATTACGAAAATGTTTAATTTTCAGCGTTTTTAACCACATGGCTTAGGTTCCTGGAAAGCGAACAGGTGCTTTTTTGCTTCTCTGCTCGGGCTTTCTTTTCTTCTGTTCTTTTTTTGCTGGTTGAGATTTTTTCAAGTCCTTATTCATAGCTTTAACCAAGTCTGCCACTCTTTTTTTCTCTGCTTGTTCCTCTTGATGTTCAAGAATTTCCTCCTGACTTGGGGCAAGGAGGATGATCTCCAGTTCTTGGTCTGGAAGAGAGATGACATCGCCAATTCTAAGTTTTTTTCCTCGTCTATTTTCCAGTTCACCGTTAAAAAAAACCTGATGATCTGCTAAAAAGGACTTGATTGCTCCGCCACTTTGAATGATACCAACTTCTTTTAAGAGAGCCTGTAGAGTAATAAATTCGTCAAATAATTTGTATTCCATATTTCACCTCAATCCTTGTCATTATATCATAATTTAAGCAGAAACTGTTCTGTAGTAGTCTCATTCAAGGACAAGTTTTACTAGAAAAATAGAAAACGCTTTAATCTCTAAAAATGCCGTTCCTTACAAAGCATTAAACGGCATTTCGTGTTATAATAGAAGTCTATATTATTCGGTATGAGGAGCGCAATGGAAATCATAAAAGGAGTACATCTTCACTTCATTCAATCAGAAAAATTTAAAACCAATAAAATTAAAGTGCGGTTTTCAGCTCCTATGTCTGAAAAAACAATAGCTGGGCGGGTTCTTACGGCCAGTATGCTGGAAACTTCAAATGCTCTTTACCCAACATCACAAGCCTTTCGAGAAAAATTAGCGAATTTATACGGTGCTAATTACTCGACAAGCCTTTCACGACGGGGATTAGTGCATTATCTAGATATAAATCTTTCTTTCGTGCGGGATCAATTCTTGAGCCGTAAAAATATGTTGGCAGATGAAATACTAGATTTTTTGAAGGCTAGTCTCTTTTTTCCTCTGTCAAATGGACAGGCTTTTGATACCAAAACTTTTGAGATTGAAAAGAGAAATGTTTTAACAGACTTGGAAGCTGAAATTGAGAATCATTTCTACCATGCTCACAGAGAGTTAAATAATTTATTTTACGATTTACCAGAAATGCGGATTCCACGCGTGGCAACAATCGAGCTAGTAGAAAAAGAAACAGCTGAAACTAGTTTCGCTGCTTTTCAGCAAATGCTAAATCAGGATCAAATTGATTTTTTCTTCATCGGTGACTTCAATGAGATTGCTGTCCGTGAGAAAATCCAAGAATTCCAGTTTTCTGAGCGAGAGCAGCCTTTACAGCTTAGCTACCAGCAAAACTATTCAAATATAACCAGAGAAAAGCTGGAGCAGCGAGATGTACATCAGTCAATTGTTGAACTAGCCTACCATTTTTCTAGTCAATATGGGGATCGCAGCCATCTGCCCCTAATTGTTTTGAATGGCTTATTGGGAGGATTTGCTCACTCCAAACTCTTTGTCAATGTTCGGGAAAAAGAAAGTCTAGCCTACACCATTTCTAGTAGTTTTGATATTTTTTCTGGTTTGATGCGAATCTATGCTGGAATTGACCGAGCAAATCGGACAAAGACCATCGCTTTAATCAACCGCCAAATTCTAGATTTGAAGCGGGGACATTTCACAGATGAAGAGCTTGAGCAAACCAAGAATATGCTGAAAAATTCAATACTTCTGGCTCAGGATCGACAAAACACCTTGATTGAGCGTGCTTACATGTCCTCTGTTCTAGGGAAAAAATTTCTGTCACTAGAGGCTTGGCTGAAAGCATTAGAAAATGTCAGCAAGGCTGATCTTATAGAGGCAGCCCAGCAGTTGAAATTACAGGCGATTTACTTTATGGAAGGGAAATAATGCAGAATCCAGGTCTAGAAAAAATCAATTATATAGCCGTGGGAGAAAGCATCTATCGGGCGGTGCTAGCAAATGGATTGCAGGTTTACCTACTCCCTAAAAATGATTTTAATGAAACCTACGGCATCATCTCAACACATTTTGGCTCTGTTGATACTAAGGTTGTTTCACGTGAAACAAAGCAAGTTTCTCATTATCCAGCAGGTATTGCGCATTTTTTGGAGCACAAACTATTCGAGCGTGAAAACGGCGAGGATTTACTGATGGAATTTACCAAGTTTGGTGCAGAAAGTAATGCCTTTACAAGCTTTACACGGACCAGCTATCTGTTTTCTACGACAAACTGTGTAGCAGAAAATCTGAAGCTGTTGCAGGAACTCGTTTCCCAAGCCAATTTTTCAGAAGCATCTGTTCAGCGTGAGCAAGGAATTATCCAGCAAGAAATCGAGATGTACCAAGACGATCCAGATTATCGGCTCTTCTTTGGTGCTTTGGGCAATCTCTATCCTCAAACCCCACTAGCAGAAGATATTGCCGGAACGATAGAGTCAATCATGGATATTACTGTGGAAGATCTGACAGAAAACTTTGAGCTTTTCTACCGTCCGTCCAACATGACTTTATTTGTCATTGGTAATTTCGACTTGGAGTCCACTTTTGAAGACATTGTCCAAACACAAGAGACCTTATCTCCTCAACTATTAACCGAAACAATTAAAAAAGAGCCTCTCAGCTTACAGCCTGTAATTCCAACGGCTACTAGTCGGATGGAAGTTGCCAGCCCTAAGTTGGCGATCGGTATTCGTGGGAAAGATACGATACAGGATACTGAGCTTTATCGCTATAAAATTGCCCTGAAATTGCTTTTTGCTATGATGTTTGGTTGGACTTCCAAGCGTTTCCAGACCCTGTATGAAAATGGCAAGATTGACAATTCGCTCACTCTTGAAGTAGAGGTGGAAAAGGATTTCCACTTTGTCATCCTAACTATGGACACGCAGGAACCCGTAGGAATTTCTCATCAATTTCGCTCAGCTATTCGAAAATTTGCTCAAGATCCAGATGTCACAGAAACACACCTAGATACGATTAAAAGTGAAATGTTTGGAGATCTGCTGCATGGTCTGAATTCTCTTGAATACATGGCAACCCAGTACGAACCGCATTTAACAGGGGAGAATCTTTTTGATTTACCTAAGATTTTACAGGATATCACTTTAAATGACGTCTTAAAAATCGGACGTCGCTTTATCGACCAGTGTGATATGACAGATTTTACTATTTTCCCAAAATAGTTCCAAGTTTATTTCAAAATTTTGTTAGAATAATGTCTAAGAGAAAAGGACTATCCGTATGAGAAAAAAAACGATAGGAGAGGTACTCAGACTTGCTCGAGTAAATCAAAAACTTACTTTAGCAGATGCAGCCAAAAAAACAGATATAAAAACTGATTACCTAAAGGCTCTTGAAAACAATCAATACGAAAAATTTCCGAATGCCTTTTACGTCCGTAGCCTGCTACGAAAATACGCTTGGGCTCTGGATTTAGACGAGCAGATTCTATTGGAGGCATACGACACAGATAATACTGTCGTTTATGACGAAATTGAATTAGCTGAAAACGAAGAATTTCGAAGTAGAAAATATAAAAATCGTTCTTTCTCGCTTCCGCTCTTTTATTTCCTAGTAGTTGCCCTGTCTATCATTATTTTTGTCACCTATTACGTTTGGCAATATGCAAATACAACTATTCCGCAGTTCAGCAGCTCCGATAGTTACAGCCTTGTCTCTAGCTCAAGTCTCGAAGATCGTTCAACTCCACCTGAGACTTCTACAACAGACTCTAGCTCAACAAAAGAAAAGCTGGAAGTCACTGGAGAAGGAAACTATTTAACTGCAAAATATCGTGGCGAGTCGCAAACTACTCAGTTAACAATCTCAGCTAGCAATACCTCAAGCTGGATTAGTGTAACAAATACAGAACTTGCAGCTGGTACAACCCTTACTCCAACCCAATCAAGCCAAACAGTGACACTCTCTCCCAATACGACTTATACAATTACCTTAGGAGTTGTAAAAGGCGTCACTGTCACTGTCGGCAGTCAGAAAATAGACCTATCTACCTTGACCAGTGACAGTGCTATAATTACCCTTACAATTGAACCATAAAGGAAGAATGATGAAAAAAGAAAATATCCCTAACGCTTTAACCCTTGCCAGAATTGCCTTAATTCCAATCTTTATTTTGATTTTGACTTTTGGGCATTCGCCAGCCATGCATATCCTCGCTGGAATCATTTTCGCCCTTGCCAGTATCACAGACTACCTGGATGGCTATCTGGCTCGCAAGTGGCAAGTCGTGACCAATTTTGGAAAATTTGCCGATCCTATGGCCGATAAACTGCTAGTTATGTCTGCATTTATCATGCTGATTGAAATGAAAATGGCTCCTGCTTGGGTGGTAGCTATCATCATTTGCCGAGAGCTGGCCGTCACTGGTTTGAGACTCCTATTGGTAGAAACTGGCGGAACAGTTCTAGCGGCCGCTATGCCAGGCAAAATCAAGACTTTCACGCAGATGTTTGCCATCCTCTTTCTCCTGCTCCATTGGACTTTACTCGGTCAGATTCTCCTTTACATAGCCCTGATTTTCACTATTTATTCTGGCTATGATTATTTCAAGGGCAGTGCCTATCTCTTTAAAGATACATTTAAATAATATGGAAAATATCATTGAAGTAAAAAATCTTAGTTATCGCTATGACCATAAGTCTGAAGATTATATTTTAAAAGATGTCTCGTTTCACGTGAAACAAGGAGAATGGTTATCTATTGTCGGCCACAATGGCAGCGGAAAATCGACTACGGTTCGTTTGATTGACGGTCTTTTAGAAGCCGAGAGTGGCGATATCATAATTTCTGGAGATAAATTGACGGCTGATAATGTCTGGGAAAAACGTCGCCAAATCGGCATGGTCTTTCAGAACCCTGATAATCAGTTTGTTGGGGCCACTGTTGAGGATGATGTTGCATTTGGTCTGGAAAATCAAGGCATGGATTATCCCATGATGGTGAAACGCGTCCATGAAGCTCTGGAATTGGTCGGCATGCAGAATTTTAAAGAGAGAGAACCTGCTCGACTTTCTGGCGGACAGAAGCAAAGAGTTGCTATTGCTGGCGTAGTCGCACTCCAGCCAGATATTATCATCTTGGATGAAGCAACCAGTATGTTAGACCCAGAAGGACGACTGGAATTGATTCGGACTGTCAAGAAAATTAAAGATAAGAATCATTTAACAGTCATCTCCATTACCCACGATTTGGACGAGATTTCGCTGAGTGACCGTGTCCTCGTTATGAAAAATGGTCAGGTTGAGTCAACTGCTACACCGAGAGAACTCTTTTCTAGACCTGATTTGGAAGACTTGGGCTTGGATCAACCCTTTGTAAACCAGGTCAAAGCTGCCATGATTCAAACTGGGCTAACTCTGCCAGAAACCTATTTAACTGAAAAAGAATTGCAGGAACAATTATGGGAATTACTCTAAATAAAGTCAGTTATACCTATCAGGCTGGAACTCCATTTGAGGGTCCAGCGCTTTTTGAAGTTGATTTGGAAATCAAAGATGGCAGCTATACGGCTTTGATTGGGCACACTGGCAGTGGAAAATCAACCATTCTACAACTCTTGAATGGCTTGCTGACTCCAAGTGAGGGCAGTGTGCAAGTCAACAATGTTACCATCACTTCAAATTCCGTCAACAAGGACATCAAACAAGTTCGTAAACAGGTTGGTTTGGTGTTTCAATTTGCTGAAAGTCAAGTTTTTGATGAGACTGTTTTGAAAGATGTGGCCTTTGGCCCACAAAATTTTGGTATCTCTAAGGAAGAAGCCGAGGCTTTAGCGCGTGAAAAATTAAGCCTTGTCGGCATTTCTGAAGAATTGTTTGGCCGCAGTCCTTTTGAACTTTCTGGTGGGCAGATGAGAAGGGTTGCTATTGCCGGAATTCTAGCAATGGAACCTGATATCTTGGTGTTAGATGAACCAACTGCCGGACTTGATCCAGCAGGACGCAAAGAATTGATGGAACTCTTTAAAAAACTGCATCAAGCTGGAATGACCATTGTTCTTGTAACCCATTTAATGGATGATGTTGCTAATTTTGCTGATACAGTCTATGTACTGGAGAAGGGCCGCGTCGTCAAAAGCGGTCAGCCTGCTCAGGTTTTTCAAGATGTCGATTTTATGGAAAAGATTCAGCTAGGGGTTCCTAAAATCACAAAATTTGCCCAGGAATTAGCTGAAAAAGGAATGAAATTTTCTCATTATCCAATTACCATTGAAGAATTTAAGGAGATGATACATGGATAAATTGATTTTAGGACGGTATATCCCAGGAAATTCAGTCATCCATCGATTGGATCCGCGCAGTAAATTAGTGGCCATGTTCTTCTTTATCTTATTAATTTTCTGGGCCAACAATCTCATCACTAATTTGCTGCTATTTGTTTTCGTTTTTACTCTGATTTTTCTCTCAAAAGTTCCTTTGACCTTCTTTCTAAAGGGCATTCAATCAATGGTGTTCATTATTGCCTTTACCACCCTCTTCCAGCTCTTTCTGACGGGGGGAGGCAAGGTACTTTTCCAGTTGGGTTTCATTAAAATTACAGAATTTGGTCTTTCTCAAGCAGGGATTATCTTTAGCCGTTTTGTTTTGATTATTTTCTTTTCAACTCTGTTAACCTTAACCACAACACCACTCAGCCTTTCAGATGCAGTAGAAGCTCTACTGAAACCACTCAAAGTCTTTAAAGTTCCTACGCATGAAATTGGCCTCATGCTCTCTATGAGCCTGCGTTTCGTACCAACCTTAATGGATGACACCACGAGAATTATGAACGCTCAAAGGGCTCGCGGAGTTGATTTTGGCGAAGGAACGATTGTTCAAAAGGTTAAATCAATCATTCCAATCTTAATTCCCTTATTTGCTTCTAGTTTCAAACGGGCAGACGCCTTAGCTATCGCAATGGAAGCGCGTGGCTATAGTGGTGGTGAAGGAAGAAGCCGCTATCGACAACTTTCTTGGAAAATGATTGATAACCTTGCTCTTCTCTCTATTTTTCTGATCGGTATCTTGCTCTTTATCTTTAAAAAATAAAGAATAGTATAAGTTTGATAGCAATATTTTTGTTAGAGACCTAATGAAATACACTAAAAATCCTTTTAAAATAATATTTTTATGTGTAAATCTCAATATTTTTGTAATATTCGCACTTAAAATGTAATCTTTTAGTAATATTTAATGTGTATGATAGTATTATAACTAAAGGAGAAAACTTTTAAAATGAGTATGAAAGTGAAAAAATTGACTCTAGCAGGAACGATTGCTACAGCAACACTATTTGCATCAACTATTGTTGCTAGTGCTGAATCTTATACAGTAAAAGCTGGAGATACCCTATCAGAAATCGCTGAAAGTAAAAAAACAACTGTTGAACGTTTGGTAGAATTAAACAAAATTTCAAATCCAGATTTTATCATGACTGGACAAGTTTTGGAATTGGGTGATTTGAAAGATGTTGCAAAACAAACAACATCAGCACCTGCTGTCTCACCAGCGACACCAGCAGTCCCAGCTCCAGTAACTCCAGCTGCCCCAGTAGCTACGGAAACTCCAGTAACGACAGAAACTCCTGCAGTTACTGCAACTTCAGACTACTCTGCCTATTCATCAGATGTCGTACTCGCAAATGGTAATACTCCAGGTGCTGTAGGTTCTTACGCAGCTGCTCGTATGGCTGAAATGACAGGAGTGTCTGCATCTACATGGGAAAATATTATTGCTCGTGAATCTAACGGACAAGTCGATGCTTACAACCCATCAGGAGCAAGTGGTCTTTTCCAAACAATGCCAGGTTGGGGATCTACTGCAACTGTTGAAGATCAAATTCAAGCAGCTTACCGTGCTTACAGTGCACAAGGACTATCTGCTTGGGCTTACTAAAATAAGAAAAAATGACTAAAAATCTTTAGTCATTTTTTCTTACTCAAAGATACTATTTATTCTCCAAAAATTTCTTTTGAAAGTCTGCGGCCTGTAGGAGTTGTAGCTAGCCCTCCTTCAGCTGTTTCCCTGAAGGCAGTAGGCAGGCTAGAGCCGACCTGGTACATGGCATCAATGACTTCGTCAACAGGGATTTTGGACTCGATTCCGGCCAGAGCCATGTCCGCTGCGATGAAGGCATAGCTGGCTCCCATAGCATTTCTTTTAACACAAGGTACTTCTACCAGACCAGCCACAGGATCGCAAATCAAGCCCAGCATATTTTTGATGACAAAACAGATAGCTTGACTAGCCTGAAAAGCAGAACCTCCAGTAGCTAAAACCAGAGCAGCTGCACTCATCGCAGAAGCGGAGCCAACCTCGGCTTGACAGCCTCCTTCTGCACCGGAAATAGAAGCGTTATTGGCAATAACCAAGCCAAAAGCGCCAGCAGCCAGCAAAAAGTCTAATTGCTGCTCCTCTGTCAAATCTAATTTTTCAATCGCTGATGTAAGCACGGCTGGCAAGCAGCCGGCACTACCAGCCGTAGGAGTTGCACAAACCAGCCCCATTTTAGCGTTGTGCTCATTGACTGCAATGGCATTTTTTGCAGCAGTCAGCACAGTGTGATCTGACAAGGCCTTCCCTGACTGGATATAGTGGTGCAGTTTGGCTGCGTCTCCACCGGTCAATCCGCTGCGAGATTTACTCTCATCAAGCCCAAGTAAAACCGAAGCTTTCATCACCTCAAGATTTCGGCCCATCAGGCGTAAAACTTCGTCTCTTTCCCGACCTGTCAATTCATACTCGGTCGTAATCATTAATTCAGCGACATTGCCATTAAAATCTAAATCAGCCTGCTCAACCAATTCTTTTATTGAATAAAACATCTCTTCTCCTATTTAAAGAAATTGACATTATGGAGATGGGGGATTTTCCGAATCTCTTCGATAGCCTCTTCGCAACTACGACTATCCACCTCAATGATCATAATCGCTTTCTCACCCGCTTTTTCTCTAGTCACCGTCATTTGAGCAATATTGATATTGTAGCGGGACAGAGCCTCCGTTACATGGGCAATCATACCTGGAACATCTTGGTGGACGATGATAATGGTTGGCGTATTCATGCTGAGAGAGACTGAGAAGCCATTTAACTCGGTCACCTGAATATTTCCACCACCGATAGACACACCCGTTACACTGATGCTTTTATGGGCGTTTTTAACCGTGATTTTTGTCGTATTTGGATGAGGAGCATTGCTATCTTTCTGAATAGTCCAGACAATCTTGATACCGCGTTTATGAGCAATTTCAAGGCTGTTAGGAATTTCAGGATCATCCGTATCCATTCCTAAAATACCTGCTACCAGAGCCAAATCTGTTCCATGCCCGCGATAAGTCTTTGCAAAGGAATTAAAAAGCTGGAATTCAACCTCGGTCGGTGTATCATCAAAAATAGAGGATACGATCTTACCGATACGCACAGCCCCTGCAGTATGACTGCTGGAAGGGCCAATCATGACAGGCCCGATAATGTCAAAAACAGACTGAAATTTTAATGATTTCATAAGAAACCTCTTGAACATATTTTCTAAAATTATTATATCAAACTTATCAAATTTCTGCCTGATATCATACAAAAAAAGAGGACAATTGTCCTCTCTTCATTATTGGTAATTCGCATACCTGAAACTCTTTTACTCCGCCAGTAGGACTCGAACCTACGACATCATGATTAACAGTCATGCGCT
>CAUQTL010000024.1:0-19155 GCA_963521035.1 uncultured Streptococcus sp. | reverse complement strand
AATGAAGACTTGGTTGTCATGTTTTCTTATTTCTCTGCCAATCCTAATAAAATCACTATGATTTTGATTTCTGTTGGGGTTTCGATTGGGAGTGTAGGTTTGCCACTTTTGACTGAAAACTATGTTAAGGGGGACTTGAAGGCGGCTTCTCGTCTAGTTCAGGACAGCATTACCATGCTTTTCCTATTTTTGCTACCAGCAACGGTTGGAGTGGTTATGGTAGGAGAACCTCTCTATACTGTCTTCTATGGCAAGCCAGATAGTTTGGCTATGGGCTTGTTTGTCTTTGCAGTTTTGCAGTCTACTATTTTAGGCTTGTACATGGTTTTGTCTCCAATGCTTCAAGCCATGTTCCGCAACCGCAAGGCCGTTCTCTATTTTATCTATGGTTCCATTGCCAAGCTGGTTTTACAACTGCCAACCATTGCTCTCTTTCACAGTTATGGACCTTTGATTTCCACAACCATCGGCCTCATTATTCCTAATGTTTTGATGTATCGGGATATTTGTAAGGTAACTGGTGTCAAGCGCAAGGTGATTTTGAAACGAACCATTTTAATCAGTTTGTTAACGCTTGTTATGTTTATCGGTGTAGGTGCCATACAGTGGATACTGGGATTTGTCTTCCAACCAAGTGGACGTTTGTGGAGTTTCCTATATGTAGCACTGGTCGGTGCCATGGGTGGAGGTGTTTATGGAGTTATGAGTCTCCGTACCCGTTTGTTGGATAAGGTGATTGGAAAAGCTCAAGCAGACCGCTTACGAATCAAATTAAAGTTAACTTAAAAAATATTTATAAATAAAAGGGATAATTTGAATATTTCTATCATGAAATGCTTGAATTATTCTCTTTTTTATTAATTTGTATTATATTTTTTATAATTTGTAGATAGTAATTTAATTTTTCTTAAATTTTAGTTAAAAAACTATTGACTAAATAAAACCTGTAATGTATAATAAGACAAATATTTAAATCAGGAGGTTCTGGAGATGAAAAAGTCTAAGGCCAAGTATGCAACACTTGCAGGTATCGTGTTAAGTGCAGGTATTTTGTTAAGTGCGTGTGGAAATTCTAGCACAGGGTCAAAAACATATAATTATGTTTATTCAAGTGATCCATCTAGTTTGAACTATCTAGCAGAAAACCGTTCAACAACTACTGATATTGTGACCAACCTGGTAGATGGTCTCATGGAAAATGACCAATATGGGAACTATGTCCCATCCTTGGCTGAGGATTGGAGTGTTTCTAAGGACGGTTTGACCTATACCTACAAACTGCGGAAAGATGCTAAATGGTATACTGCAGATGGAGATGAATATGCTCCTGTAACTGCCCAAGATTTTGTCACTGGTTTGAAATATGCGGCTGATAAAAAATCAGAAGCCTTGTACTTAGTGCAAGAATCCGTTGCAGGTTTAGATGACTATATCACTGGTAAAACAAGCGACTTTTCAACTGTCGGAGTCAAGGCTCTTGATGACCAAACCGTTCAATATACCTTGGCACGACCAGAACCTTACTGGAACTCAAAAACAACCTCAACTATTCTCTTCCCAGTCAATGCGGATTTCTTGAAATCAAAAGGGGATGATTTTGGGAAGGTAGATCCATCTAGCATTTTGTACAATGGACCTTTCTTGATGAAATCCTTTGTTTCAAAATCGGTCATCGAATACAAGAAAAATCCTAACTACTGGGATGCTAAAAATGTCTTTGTAGATGATGTGAAATTGACTTATTTTGATGGTAGTGACCAAGATGCGTTAGCACGTAATTTTACCGAAGGTGTTTATAGCTATGCTCGTCTCTATCCAAACAGTTCAAGCTTCGAAGGGATTAAAGAAAAGAATAAGGACAATATCATCTATAGCATGCAAGATGCTACTTCTTACTTCTTAAACTTCAATTTAGATAGAAAATCTTATAAATTCACTTCCAAGACAAGTGATGCTGAAAAGAAATCGACTCAAGAAGCGGTTCTTAACAAGAACTTCCGTCAAGCCATTAATTTTGCCTATGACCGTACGGCCTATGGGGCCCAATCTCAAGGAGAAGAGGGGGCAACTAAGATTTTGCGTAACCTAGTTGTTCCTCCAAACTTCGTAAGTATCAATGGAAAAGACTTTGGTGAAGTAGTTGCGTCTAAAATGGTCAACTATGGTAAGGAATGGCAAGGAATCAACTTTGCAGATGCCCAAGATCCATACTACAATCCAGAAAAAGCTAAAGCTAAATTTGCTGAAGCTAAGAAAGAACTCCAAGCCAAAGGAGTCCAATTCCCTATACACTTAGATAAAACTATAGATTTGGCTAATAAGGCTGAAATTCAAGGGATTAATTCCATGAAGCAATCAATAGAATCTGTCTTAGGTGCAGATAATGTTGTGATTGATGTTCATCAACTTTCTACAGAGGACTATGATAGTTCAGGTTATCTTGCTCAAACTGCAGCTCAGAAGGATTATGATCTTTACAATGGTGGTTGGACTGCAGACTATCAAGATCCTTCAACCTATCTTGATGTCTTTAACGTTAATTCTGGTGGTTTGATGCAAAATCTAGGTATAGAGCCAGGTGAAGCCAATGACAAAGCCAAGGCTGTTGGACTGGATGTCTACACTCAAATGTTGGAAGAAGCTAATAAGGAACAAGATCCAGCTAAACGCTATGAAAAATATGCAGATGCCCAAGCTTGGTTGGTGGATAGCTCTCTAGCAATTCCAAATGTTTCACTTGGTGGAACACCAACATTGAGAAAAATCGTTCCTTTCTCAACACCATATTCATTGGCTGGTAATAAAGGGGTTGAATCATATAAATATCTCAAATTACAAGATAAGACAGTCACAAAGGATGAATATGAAAAAGCTAAAGAAAAATGGCTGAAAGAAAAAGAAGAATCCAATAAAAAAGCCCAAGAAGAATTGGCAAAACATGTCAAATAAGGATTTTTCAAGAAAAACGATGGTTTCGAAAGAAGCCGTCGTTTTTATATAGAATGCTGGCAATTTTGAAGAAAAGTGCTTACATTTTTTAATTTGTTTACTGGATTTATGTTATAATGAATATAAGAAAAACGTGAGACGCTATTTTAGAAAATCTACCCAGCTTTAATGGAAGTATGCACATGTTAGGGTAATGTTATAGGAGGGATGCTGTCTACTAAAAAGTAAGATAAAACGCAATAATTGATAAGTTCTTCTTTAAGTGAAGAATTCTTAACTGTCTATTTAGTGATTTTTATGGAGGTATCATCATGGGTGCTATTATGGAGTTTGCAACAGAAAAACAGATTGAATCATTTCTCTCAACTTGCTACATTGAAGGGCAAAAGAATTTTCTGATGGCTTTCAAGAAAAAGACATGGCTGAAATCCTTTATTGATTTCTTCATTATAGGAGGGACTTACTATGTTCAGTCGAGTGTGAAGCCTAAGATTCTGGCATTCACACCTAAGGGAATCTACTTGATGGACATCAGTGATGTAACTGAAAATCGTTCTAATCAAGTCGTAGAGATGCCTTGGAATCAAGTCAAAGATTTTACTTATAAGCTAGTCTTGAATACAGTTAGGCTGAATTGGAACTATCAAAATGAAGTCTATATTTTTTCCGTGGATGTCGGTCAGGTTAGTCAGCATGTGGGCCAATATCAATTTAACAAAGACCATTATGACTATTTAGCCCAACACGATTTCTTTCGGTTAAAGTAAACCCTAGCAATCATTGTCACAAAAGAATTTGGAATCTTTTCTGGATTCTTTTTAGCTTTACTCGATAAGTCTATAGTTTGAAACTATAACCAGCTCTTGAAAAGAAGAAAATGAGTTGATGAAAATAAGTGGTACAATAGTTACTATAGATTTGGAGGTATTGTATGAGCAAGGAATTACACATCAACACAATTTTGGCCCAGGCGGGTATCAAGTCAGACGAAGCGACAGGAGCTTTGGTGACACCGCTTCATTTTTCGACGACCTATCAGCACCCAGAGTTTGGTAAATCTACTGGTTTTGACTATACGCGTACTAAAAACCCGACTCGCAGCAAGGCGGAAGAAGTCTTGGCAGCTATTGAGTCAGCAGACTATGCCCTAGCGACTAGCTCAGGGATGTCAGCAATTGTATTGGCTTTTAGCGTTTTTCCAGTAGGAAGTAAGGTTTTAGCAGTGCGTGACCTTTACGGAGGCTCTTTCCGCTGGTTCAATCAAGTGGAGCAGGAAGGTCGTTTCCATTTTACCTATGCTAATACAGAAGAGGAGTTGATTGCCGAGTTAGAAAAAGACGTGGATGTTCTCTATATCGAAACACCAACCAATCCCTTGATGTTGGAATTTGATATCGAAAAACTAGCAAAATTGGCTCATGCTAAAGGTGCCAAAGTGGTGGTGGACAATACCTTCTACAGCCCTATCTACCAACGTCCGATTGAAGATGGGGCAGATATCGTTCTGCATTCAGCGACTAAGTATCTAGCAGGCCACAATGATGTCTTGGCTGGAGTGGTTGTGACCAATAGTGTAGAACTATACGAAAAGCTTTTCTACAATCTCAATACGACAGGGGCAGTCTTGTCTCCATTTGACAGCTATCAATTGATTCGTGGTCTCAAGACCTTGTCTCTTCGTATGGAGCGCTCAACAGCTAACGCCCAAGAGGTGGTTGCCTTTTTGAAGGATTCTCCAGCAGTTAAGGAAGTTCTCTACACTGGTCGTGGAGGCATGATTTCCTTTAAAGTAGCCGATGAAACACGCATTCCTCATATTTTGAACAGTCTCAAGGTCTTCTCTTTTGCGGAAAGTTTGGGTGGAGTGGAAAGTCTGATTACTTATCCAACGACACAAACTCACGCTGATATTCCAGCAGAAGTGCGTCATTCTTACGGTTTGACAGATGACCTCTTGCGTTTGTCTATTGGGATTGAGGATGCTAGAGATTTGATTGCAGATTTGCGCCAAGCCTTGGAAGGATAAGACAAAGATGGGAAAATATGATTTTACAAGCCTGCCCAATCGTTTAGGGCACCATACCTATAAATGGAAAGAAGCAGAAACGGATAGTGAAGTCCTACCAGCTTGGATAGCGGATATGGACTTTGTAGTCTTGCCTGAAATCCGCCAAGCCGTGCAAACTTACGCTGATCAACTGGTTTATGGCTATACCTATGCCAGTGAAGAGTTAATTAAGGAAGTTCAAAAGTGGGAAGCTACACAACATGGGTATCACTTTGACAAAGAGGCTCTTGTCTTTATCGAGGGTGTGGTACCAGCCATCTCAACAGCTATTCAAGCCTTTACAAAAGAAGGCGAGGCAGTTTTGATTAACACACCAGTTTACCCACCTTTTGCTCGCAGTGTCAAGTTGAATAACCGTAGATTGATTACCAATTCTTTGGTGGAAAAGGATGGTCTGTTTGAGATTGACTTTGACCAACTTGAAAAGGATTTGGTGGAAGAGGAGGTCAAACTCTATATTCTTTGCAACCCTCACAATCCTGGTGGACGTGTTTGGGAAAAGGAAGTGTTGGAGAAGATTGGCCAACTCTGCCAAAAACACGGTGTTTTCTTGGTTTCGGATGAGATTCACCAAGATTTGGCCCTCTTTGGTCACAAGCATCATTCCTTCAATACCATCAATCCTGACTTTAAAGAATTTGCTATCGTCTTGACCAGTGCCACTAAAACCTTTAACATCGCTGGGACAAAAAATTCATATGCAGTTATTGAAAATCCTAAGTTGCGAGTGGCTTACCAGAAACGCCAATTGGCCAATAACCAGCATGAAATTTCAGGATTGGGTTATTTGGCGACAGAAGCTGCCTATCGATACGGTAAAGATTGGTTAGAGGAACTCAAACAAGTCTTTGAAGACCACATCAATTATGTGGTGGATTTATTTGAAAAAGAGACTAAAATCAAGGTCATGAAACCGCAAGGAACCTACTTGATTTGGCTTGATTTTTCAGCCTATGACCTGACTGATGAAAAATTACAAGAGCTGTTGAGAAATGAAGCCAAGGTTATCCTCAATCCTGGTTTGGATTATGGGGATGAAGGAAGTCTTCATGCCCGCCTCAATGTAGCCATGCCTAAATCTCTACTGCAAGAAGTTTGTCAGCGGATTGTGACGACTTTTGCCAAACGTTAAAAATCCAGCCTTCTAGGAGAAAAGTATCCCTAGAAGGCTATTTTCATAGGGGAAAATATGGTATAATAAAAAGATAAGGTAAAGGTAAAAATATGGCTAAATTGATTCCGGGAAAAGTCCGTATCGAAGGCGTTGCCCTTTATGAAACTGGTAAGGTTGACATCATCAAGGAAAAGAACAATCGGCTCTACGCTCGCGTTGCAGAAGAAGAACTGCGCTATAGTTTAGAGGATGATTTGGTTTTTTGTGCCTGCGATTTTTTCCAAAAGAGGGGCTACTGTGTGCATTTGGCAGCGCTGGAGCATTTTCTGAAAAATGATGAGCGTGGTCAGGAAATCTTGCAGAGTCTGGAAGAAGGTCATGAAGAAAAAGAGGCCGTTGAAACCAAGGTGACCTTGGGCAGCAAATTTTTGGAACGAATCTTGTCTCCAAAATCAGACCGAGCCTATGAGTTGTCAGCTGTGGGTCAGGTGGAAGCAGGAAGCAATCGTATCTTGTGGACCCTGAGAATCGGGCAAATTAATAGTCAAAAATACTATGTCATTCGGGATATTCCAATCTTTTTAAAAGTCGTCGAGAAGAGAAAACCTTATATGATTGGTAAAACTTATGAGGAGTCTCTATCTTGGGAAGCCTTTAATGAGGAAAGTCAAGAGCTTCTGACTTTCTTACGCGGACTAATGGAGGAAGGACAGGCTCCAGACCTCTTTTTCCAAAACCAAGGTCGGCACCTCTTTTTTCCTCTGACCTTTTTTGAGCAGGGTGTGGATTTACTGATGGCCTTGCCCCATTTTCAATTTGACCATCAAGTGGATAGCTACCAAACCCTACTTTTTCAGGATTTGCATGCGGATGCCAATCTATTTGCCTTTACAGTAACAGAATACTTGGATTATTTTGAAATGGAAATCAGTGAGAGTCCAAGGGTCAATGTCTTTTATCAGGGAGCTGTGCTTTTCCATAAAGGACAGGTTTATTTTCTAACAGACCAGCAGATGCGTCTTCTCAAGGAAATCAAAGCGCTGCCTTTGGATCAAGATGGAAAGAAATACCTGCAATTTGATAGCAGTGACCGAGATAAGTTAGCTTCCTGTCTAACTCTTTTTAGCCAAATGGGGATCGTTTCAGCTCCAGAACGCTTACAAATCAAAACTTTTGCACCATCTTTTTACTTTGACAGGGAAGAGGATAATCGGATTCGTTTAGAGATTCAGTTTGATTATGGAGATAAGCAGGTATCTAGCCGACAAGAATTAGAAGAATTACCTTTTTCGAGTGATGCTGACTTAGAAGAAAGAGTTTTCCAAGTCTGTTTGGCAGCTGGTTTTGAAGCAGATTTTCAATCTTGGCGTCAGGCCTTAAAAGCAGAGTCTGTCTATCATTTCTTCCATGAAATCATTCCAGTCTTTGAAAAACTCGGGAATGTTGATCTATCAGATAAATTAGAAGAACTCTATAACCTAGCAAGCCCTCAAGTGCAGATTGCTTCCAAGGGAGGCCTCTTGGAAATTCAATTTGATTTTCAAGATATTGCCCAAGAGGAAATCGACCAAGCCATGCAGGCCTTGGTTGCCAATCAAGATTTTTACATTGGTTCGTCTAATCAAGTCTACTTTTTTGATGAAGAAACCAAGAAAATTCGCCAAAATCTACAGGAACTGGGGCAGTTTGAATTAAAAGATGGTGCCTTGCAGACTCGAAAATCCTTGGCTTATAGTTTAGCTCATCTCTTTGAAGGGCGTGACCGTGTTTCTTTTTCACAAGAATTCCAGAATCTGGCTCACGATTTGACGCATCCAGAGGACTTTCCTTTGCAAGCAACTCAGGTTCAGGCTGATTTGCGAGATTATCAGGAAAAGGGAATCAGCTGGTTGCAAATGCTCCATCATTATGGTTTTGGTGGGATTTTGGCTGATGATATGGGACTTGGGAAAACCCTTCAGACCATTGCTTTTTTGACCAGTCAAGTGACAAAAGAAAGTCGGGTTTTGATTCTCGCTCCATCTGGTTTGATCTACAACTGGGCAGATGAATTTCAGAAATTTGCCCCGCAGTTGGATGTGGCTGTTGTTCATGGTTTGAAAGCTAGTCGTGAAGAGATTCTTACTGAGAGCCATCAAATCTATGTGACGAGTTATGCTACCTTCCGTCAGGATAGTGATCTTTATCAGGGGATGGCCTTTGACTTCCTTTTCTTAGATGAAGCTCAGGTCATGAAAAATGCCCAGACCAAGATTGCCCAGACCTTGAGACAATTTGTAGTACCGTCGGTCTTTGCCTTGTCAGGAACTCCTATTGAAAATCATCTGGGTGAGTTGTGGTCTATTTTCCAAATTGTTATGCCAGGACTCTTGCCAAGTAAGAAAGAATTTATGAAATTGCCAGCCGAGCGTGTGGCCCAGTTTATCAAGCCTTTCGTTATGCGGCGCAAGAAAGAAGAAGTTCTGACTGAATTGCCAGACTTGATCGAAGTGGTTTATAAGAATGAACTGGAAGACCAGCAAAAGGCTATTTACCTAGCCCAGTTGCAACAGATGCGGGACCGTCTGGCTCAAGTTTCAGACCAGGAATTTCAGCGAAGTCGAGTGGAAATCTTGTCTGGTCTGATGCGCTTGCGCCAAATCTGTGATACCCCTGCCCTCTTTATGGAGGATTATCAGGGTGCCAGTGGTAAACTGGATAGTCTCCGGGACCTGCTGGTACAGGTGGCAGATGGCGGACACCGTGTCTTGATTTTCTCGCAGTTCAAGGGAATGTTGGAGAAAATTGAACAAGAACTGCCAGACTTGGGCATGACCTCCTTTAAAATTACGGGTTCAACCCCAGCCAAGGAAAGACAAGATATGACCAAGGCCTTTAACCAAGGGGAAAGAGATGCCTTTCTGATTTCCCTTAAGGCAGGTGGTGTCGGTCTGAACCTGACAGGTGCTGATACAGTGATTTTGGTTGATCTTTGGTGGAATCCTGCTGTGGAAGCGCAAGCTATTGGTCGTGCCCATCGGATGGGGCAGAAAGAAACGGTTGAGGTCTATCGCTTGGTGACCAAGGGAACCATTGAAGAAAAAATCCAGGAACTCCAAGAACAGAAGAAACATCTGGTGTCACAAGTATTGGACGGCACAGAGTCACGTGGCAGTCTGACCCTGGCAGAAATTAGAGAAATTTTGGGAATTTCTGAAGCCAGCACTTGAAAAATCAAGACAATACGCTATAATGAAGTGTTGAAAGGAAATAGAAAATGAGAGAAGAACGATTTCCATTGGTGGCAGATGATGAGGTCATGCTGACTGAGATGCCGGTTATGGACCTCTATGATGAGTCTGACTTTATCAGTAATATCAAGGGAGAATACTGTGATAAGAATTATCTGGAGTGGGCCCCTATTACTGAAGAAAAACCAGTAAAACAGATTGAAAAGCCAGTAGAGAAACCTAAGAAGGATGGCTTAGGAGTAAAAAAAGAAGGAAAAAGCTATGCGGAGGTGGCGCGTGAAGAAGCGCGTGCGGATTTGAAAAAGAAACGCTCAGCAAGTTATCTGACTAAGGATATTACTCCTACAAGACGCCATTCTCAGCCAAGTCTAGTTAGACAGGGCAATCAACCTACTGCGCCTTTCCAAAAGGAAAATCCTGGTGAATTTGTTAAATATAGTCAAAAATTGACCCAGTCTCATTACATCTTGGCGGAAGAAGTGAGCAATATTTCGACTCAATCTGAGCCAAAAGAAACTTCAGGTCCAAAGAAAAATAATTATGATTTTCTGAAGAAGAGCCAAATCTACAATAAAAAGAATCAACAAAAAGAACAAGAACGTCAGGTGGCCCAAGAGTTGAATCTGACAAGAATTACGGAATAGGGGAGAAAACATGTCAAAGACATATCATTTTATCGGAATTAAGGGATCAGGGATGAGTGCCTTGGCTTTGATGTTGCACCAAATGGGGCACAAGGTTCAGGGATCAGATGTTGAAAAATACTACTTTACTCAACGTGGTCTTGAGCAGGCAGGAATTACCATTCTTCCTTTTGATGAAAAGAATCTAGACGGTGATATGGAAATTATCGCTGGAAATGCCTTTCGTCCAGATAACAACGTCGAAATTGCCTATGCGGATCAAAATGGAATTAGCTACAAACGCTACCATGAGTTCCTAGGTAGCTTTATGCGTGACTTTGTTAGCATGGGAGTTGCTGGAGCGCATGGAAAAACTTCAACAACGGGTATGTTGTCTCATGTCTTGTCTCACATTACAGATACTAGCTTCTTGATTGGAGACGGGACTGGTCGTGGTTCAGCCAATGCCAAATATTTTGTCTTCGAATCTGACGAATATGAGCGTCACTTCATGCCTTACCACCCAGAATATTCTATCATCACCAACATTGACTTTGACCATCCAGACTATTTCACAAGTCTAGAGGATGTTTTCAATGCCTTTAACGACTATGCTAAACAAATTACCAAAGGTTTGTTTATCTACGGTGAAGATGCTGAATTGCGTAAGATTACGTCTGATGCACCAATTTATTATTATGGTTTTGAAGCAGAAGGTAATGACTTTGTCGCTAGTGATCTTCTTCGTTCAACAACTGGTTCAACCTTCACAGTTCATTTCCGTGGTCAAGAATTAGGGCAATTCCACATTCCAACCTTTGGTCGTCACAATATCATGAATGCGACAGCCGTTATTGGTCTTCTTTACACAGCAGGATTTGATTTGAACTTGGTGCGTGAACACTTGAAAACATTTGCTGGTGTTAAGCGTCGTTTCACTGAGAAAATTGTCAATGACACAGTTATTATCGATGACTTTGCCCACCATCCAACAGAAATCATTGCGACCTTGGATGCGGCTCGTCAGAAATACCCAAGCAAGGAAATTGTTGCAGTCTTCCAACCGCATACCTTTACAAGAACAATCGCTTTGTTGGACGAATTTGCCCACGCTTTGAACCAAGCGGATGCAGTTTACCTAGCGCAAATTTATGGATCTGCTCGTGAAGTAGACCATGGTGATGTTAAGGTAGAAGACCTAGCCAATAAAATCAATAAGAAACACCAAGTTATCACTGTTGAAAATGTTTCTCCACTCCTAGACCATGATAATGCTGTTTATGTCTTTATGGGAGCAGGAGATATCCAAACCTATGAATACTCATTTGAGCGTCTCTTGTCTAACTTGACAAGCAATGTTCAATAGGACGTTCTCATGGAAATTCCAATTAAGATTATTCAGGCAAGTAAGTCTGATTTGGCTGAGATAGAGGAACTTCAGGCTTCATCTTTTCCAGCTGAAAAGCAGCAAACTTCCCATATTTTAGAAGAAAGTATCCGTAAATCTGCGGATACCTTTCTTCTAGCTAGGGATGAAAATCAGCTTCTAGGCTATGTTCTAGGCGGTCCTTACCCACACAATCCGAAATGTCTAGAAATACATTCTTTAGTCATTGATACTGACCATCAGAGACAGGGCTTGGGAACGCTTCTTCTTGCGGCTTTGAAAGATGTGGCAGTTGAGCTGGATTACAAAGCTATTCGTTTGAAGAGTCCGGATGAGTTGCTTTCCTATTTTGAAATGAACGGTTTTATTGATGAAGAAGAGACAGATTCGCTTTATGCAGCTAGTCAAGGTTTTAGTATGATTTGGTTTAATCTCTTTTTTTAGGAGGCACAATGGAAATTAGGAAAGCAAGATTAGAAGATTTGGATCGTATCGTTGAGATTGAACTAGAAAATTTTTCGATCGAAGAAGCCATTCCTCGCTCTGTTTTTGAGGCGCATTTGCGAGAAATTCAGACCTCGTTTCTGGTTGCAGAAAAAGAGGGTAAGATTATTGGTTATATAGAGGGACCAGTTGCCCCCCACTGCCATCTACAAGATCAGTCTTTTACAGAAGAGATAGAAGATTATAGTCATGAGCCTGGTGGTTATATCTCTGTGACCTGTCTTTCTATTGCCAAGGAGGCACAGGGCCTCGGACTTGGTCAAAAATTACTAACAGCTTTGAAAGAACTAGCTCTTGAACACGAAAGAGAAGGCATTAACCTAACCTGTCATGACTATCTCATTACTTACTACGAAAAACATGGATTTGTCAATGAAGGCCAGTCCCAGTCAACCTTTGCAGGGGAAACATGGTATGATATGGTCTGGGAAGCTAAAAAATAAGCTAGAAAAGCATGCTAGGTTGCTTTTCTTTAGTTTTTAAGATATAATATTATGGATTGTCAACGAGGAGGATAAACTTTTGAGTGAAAAGCCAAGAGAAGACGAAAAATTAAGCTTTAAAGAGCAGATTTTACGTGATTTAGAAAAAGTAAAACGTTATGAAGGGATTCGCCAAGAGGCCACTGAACTTGCAGAGAAAAAAGAAGCTCTATTTGTCCCTGAAACAAAACTCGCAGATGAAGATGTTATGGTTGCATCCCTATCAGCTGTTGAAAAAATTATGGAGAATGCACCACGTGTTCCAAAACATCCTAGTGAGGATATGCCTGCATCACCGGCAGATGAATCGAGAGTAGAAGCTCCGATTACTCCTCGTCACCCTAGTCAAGATGTTCCAGCTTCACCAGTTGAAGCAAGTCCATCAAGACCGGTTCCAGGGCCAGAGACTAATCGTCCACAAAAGGTCGAAGAAGATTTCAACGTAACTCCAACAAGAGTAGCTGTTTCTTATAAGACTGAAGCTAAAAAAGAGCCTCAGAAAGAAGTAACAAAACCAGAACCAGTTATGGAAACGGAAGCTGTTGAAGTCATTTCTGAAACTCCGAGTCGTAGTCGTCGTGAGACTGTTAAACCTGTCAAGAAGAAAAAATCACATTTGAAGGCTTTCTTCATTTCTCTACTGATTTTCCTTGCCTTAATTTCGGCAGGTGGTTATTTCGGTTACCAGTATGTCCAATCATCTTTATTACCAGTTGATGCAAATTCTAAGGAATATGTAACGGTTCAAATCCCAGAAGGATCCAATGTCCAAGAGATTGGATCAGCACTTGAACATTCTGGTGTGATCAAACACGGAGTGATTTTTGCTTTTTATGCTAAATATAAGAATTATTCAGATTTGAAGGCTGGATATTACAATTTGCAAAAGAGCATGAGTACAGAGGATATCATTAAGGAACTCCAAAAAGGTGGTACTCCTGAACCTCAAGAACCTTCACTTGCAGATTTAACGATTCCAGAAGGATATACGATTGATCAAATCGCCCAAGCTGTAGGCCAATTACAAGGTGAATTTAAAGAGCCTTTGACAGCGGAAGCTTTTTTGGCTAAAGTTCAAGATGACAACTTTATCAGTCAAGAAGTTGCTAAATATCCAAACCTACTCGAAAGCTTGCCAACGAAAGAAAGTGGAGCTCGTTATCGTTTAGAAGGATTCCTCTTCCCAGCGACATACTCTATCAAGGAAAGCACAACTATTGAAAGTTTGATTGATGAGATGTTGGCAGCTATGGATAAGACCTTGACTCCGCACTATAGTGCAATTAAGTCTAAAAACTTGACAGTCAATGAATTGCTAACAATTGCTTCACTTGTTGAAAAAGAAGGTGCTAAGACTGAAGACCGTAAGTTGATTGCAGGTGTCTTCTACAATCGTTTGAACCTTGGTATGCCACTTCAAAGCAATATTGCAATCTTGTATGCCCAAGGGAAACTTGGTCAAAATATTAGCCTAGCAGACGATGCTGGAATTGACACATCGATTAATTCACCATACAATGTTTATACCAAACCTGGTTTGATGCCTGGTCCAGTAGATAGTCCAAGTCAGGACGCGATTGAAGCAAGTATTAACCAAACAAAGAGTGAGAACCTCTACTTTGTAGCCAATGTTACAGATGGTAAAGTCTATTACGCAGTGACACAGGAAGAACATGATCGTAATGTAGCTGAGCACGTCAATAGCAAGCTTACTCAAAATAGTAGTTCAAACTAAGACTACAAAAATGAGAATCTCAGATAGAGATTCAATACTATCGAAAGAAAGTTGGGAAAAATGGCAGAAAAAACATATCCTATGACCCTTGCGGAAAAGGAAAAACTTGAAAAAGAATTAGAAGAATTGAAATTGGTCCGCCGACCAGAAGTGGTAGAACGCATAAAGATTGCTCGTTCGTACGGTGACCTTTCAGAAAACAGTGAATACGAAGCAGCTAAGGATGAACAAGCCTTTGTTGAAGGACAAATCTCTAGCTTGGAAACAAAAATCCGTTATGCTGAAATCGTCAATAGCGACTCAGTTGCCGATGATGAAGTAGCGATTGGTAAAACAGTCACTATTCAAGAAATTGGTGAGGACGAAGAAGAAGTTTATATTATCGTAGGTTCAGCGGGTGCAGATGCCTTTGCAGGTAAGGTTTCAAATGAAAGCCCAATTGGACAAGCCTTGATTGGTAAGAAAACAGGTGATACAGCAACTATTGAAACACCTGTTGGTAGCTATGATGTAAAAATCTTGAAGGTTGAAAAAACAGCCTAAAAATAAAAAAAAGGAGTGAGGAGGCAGTGCGCTTCACTCACTCCTTTTTCCATTTTAAATTGAATTGGAGACGTTATGAGTTCAAAGAAGAAAAAAAATAAGATGGAGCGTGGTCTGACCAATCGTCACGTGCAGGTTATGGCCATTGCGGGAACAATTGGAACAGGACTCTTTTTGGGAGCAGGTCGTTCTATTAGCCTTACAGGTCCTTCCATTGTACTGATTTATATGATTACTGGGGCATTCATGTTCCTTATGATGCGTGCGGTTGGGGAAATGCTCTACCAAGACCCTGAGCAACATACCTTTATCAACTTTATCACGCGCCATTTAGGTAAGGGCTGGGGTTATTTCTCGGTTTGGTCTTACTGGCTATCCGTTGTCTTTATCGGTATGGCGGAAATCACTGCTATCTCTCACTATGTTCAGTTCTGGTTCCCTAGCTGGCCAAGTTGGATGATTGAGATTGGATTTTTGACTATTCTAGCCTTGGTCAATTTGATTGCGGTGAAACTCTTTGGGGAAGTTGAGTTTTGGTTTGCGATGGTCAAGATTGTGGCTATTTTAGCCATGATTGCCACAGGAGTCTTTATGGTCTTGACAGGCTTTAAGACACCACATGGAGTAGCAAGTTTGGCCAATATTGCTGACAATTTCTCCCTCTTCCCAAATGGTGGAGTTAACTTTGTCATGGCCTTCCAGATGGTTTTCTTTGCCTACCTCATGATTGAGTTTATCGGGGTAACGACTTCAGAAACAAAAAATCCACGTCAGGTCTTGCCAAAAGCCGTTAAGGAAATTCCTTTGCGTATCGCCTTTTTCTACGGTGGTGCCCTCTTAGCCATCATGGCTATCATTCCGTGGCGTGAACTTGCATCGGCTGATTCTCCCTTTGTTACAGTGTTTGAATTGGCAGGAGTCAAGTGGGCGGCAGCCTTGATTAACTTCGTCGTTTTGACATCAGCGGCATCTGCTCTTAACTCAACTCTCTACTCAACAGGTCGTCATTTGTATCAGATTGCCCATGATTCGCCAAATCGCTTCCTAAAAGCAATTAAGGCAGATACTCTCTCTCGCCACAACGTGCCACAAAATGCCATCATTGCCTCAGCAATCTTGATTGCCCTAGCAGCCTTTATTAACATCTTGCCAGGAGTTTCCGATGCCTTTGCCTTGATTACGGCATCATCATCAGGTGTCTATATCGCCATTTATATCTTGATTATGGTGGCTCACCTCAAGTATCGCAAGTCACCAGACTTTATGGCAGATGGTTATCTCATGCCCCATTATCGTTTCCTAAATCCTTTAACCATGCTCTTCTTTGTCTTTGTCTTTGTAACTCTCTTTCTACAAGAGTCTACATTTGTCGGAGCAATCGGTTCAGCTATCTGGATTATCGGTTTCGGGATTTATAGCCAGTGGAAATTTAGAAAATAGATTTGAAACTCATCAGCTTAGCTTGGTGAGTTTTTGCTAGTTTGACAGTCTATTGAAATAAGACTATAATCAAGCTGTAACAGTGTTTAAGGAGGTTTAGATGTACTTTAGATTGGAAAATAAGGAATCCCATAAATCACAAGAAATAGGGAATCTGATTCGTGTTTATAACCGTTCAAAAAGAGAAGAGGCTGAAAGTGAGCCACTTAATCTTTATGTCGAAGATGAAAAGGGCAATCTCATGGCAGGTTTGATAGCAGAGACTTTTGGAAATTGGCTAGAAATCGAGTATTTATTTGTAAAAGAAGAACTGAGAGGGCAAGGACTCGGTTCAAACCTATTGCAGCAAGCAGAAACTGAAGCTAAGAATCGAAACTGTCGTTTTGCTTTTGTCAATACTTACCAGTTTCAAGCTCCAGATTTTTATAAAATGCATGGCTACAAGGAAGTTTTTACCTTACAAGACTATCCCTACACAGGAAAAAGATTTTATTACCAAAAAGATTTGTAAGGAGAATATGAAATCATAAAGTAAAGAGGGGGCTTGACATAAGTATGGAGGTGGACTAATGGATATGAGTAACTATCGATAAGTAGCAGTTATAATCTACAAATTGTGTCTTTCTAGACGATATTGAGGACAATGCAATCGTAGCTGAGAAGTTGGGAATCAAGGTCTATCAGGTTAAGAAAAGAAGTGATGTTATCTAAATTTTGAAATCCTATATTTAAAGTCAAAACTCTCTATCTTTTTGTGGTAGAGAGTTTTTTTGTTAATAAAATTTTACAAAATGACATTTATATATTGCATTAAGTTAGATATATGATATAATGTTGTTAAAAAGAGGCGCAACTTTTTAAAATTAATGAGAATCAAAGAGAAAACCAAGAATATTAATGGAGGAATTGAAAAATGGAAGTTATAAATGTAAGTAAAAATTATGGTCATTCAACCATTCTCAAAGATATAAATTTTGCACTTAATAAGGGTGAAATTGTTGGTCTAGTAGGGAGAAACGGAGTTGGCAAGAGTACATTGATGAAAATTCTTGTTCAGAATAATCAACCGACTTCAGGGAATATTATAAGCAGCGATAATGTTGGGTATTTAATTGAAGAACCAAAATTATTTTTATCTAAAACAGGTTTAGAGAATTTAAAATATCTGGCAAATTTATATGGTGTTGACTACAATCAAGAAAGATTTGGAAGTTTGATTCAAGAGTTAGATTTGACTCAGTCTATTAATAAAAAAGTAAAGACTTATTCTTTGGGTACAAAACAAAAATTAGCTTTGCTTCTAACCCTCGTTACGGAACCTGATATATTGATTTTAGATGAACCGACTAATGGTTTAGATATTGAATCATCACAAATAGTTTTAGCGGTTCTAAAAAATTTAGCTTTACATGAAAATGTGGGAATTTTAATATCGAGTCATAAATTAGAAGATATTGAAGAAATTTGTGAAAGGGTTCTTTTCTTGGAGAACGGTCTTTTGACATTCCAAAAAGTAGGAAAAGATAGCCATAATTGCTTGTTTGAGATAGCTTTTTCATCAGCTACAGATAAAGACATTTTCATTACCAAACAAGAATTTGGGGATATTGTTCAGGAAGAGGGACTGAAAATTACTATGTCTGGGAATATTCAAAGTAGTGAGCTTTTTAAATTTTTTAACGAAAACTCTATTAAAGTAGTTGATTTTGAAACTAAAAAAGAGACGCTTAAAGATATTTATCTAAATCGTTCAAAATAAAGGAAGGTTATAATCATGAAATTAAATAAATTGAATTTTCTTAAGGAAAATATAAGAAATTTATATTCATCAGGCGTAATATATCTCGGATTGATTATCTCGTTTATACCGCCGATACTGGTTACATTCTTTATTCTAAAGACTCAAGGGACATCGCTTGGTATTAAGCATATTTCAAATTTTTATGCTATGCTCGGTATGTTAATGGCTGTTATACATGCTAACCGAATTATTAGCAGGGATTTTTCTAACAATACGATCAGTTTATTTTATAATCAAAAGAAAAATCGGATGATTTACGTCTTGTCTAATTTTCTATATGCCATCTCAGTTTCTATTATTTATGCTTTGAATGGCATTGTGCTACTAGTCATCGTATGTAAATTGGGTGTTCCAGGTGATTTAGGATTAGATTTTATAGTAGCTATTGTAGTCAATACAATTTTGTTAGTCCTATTTTATTTTCTATTATCTTACATTTTCTATTTATACAAATTGAAAAGTGGCTTGATATTTGGTATTTTAGTTGCTTTACTACTCTTTATCCCTAATATATTAAATACGATTATGATGAATACTAGTAATGATTTGTTTATCAAAGCAATTGAACTTCTTCCTTTTTATTCTTTACCTGTATTTGTGGCTTCAAATACGATGTCTATTAGTCAGTATCTTGTGGTAATCACTACAATCATTTTATTGTACTTTTTCACTCTCAAGAAAAGCAAGAAGTATTCATTTTAGTTTCGTTTAGTATTATTTTGCATACTTAAAACCAGCAAAAAATCAGTCATCTTGGTATGCTCCTTCTCTTGCTGTTCACCACGTTTTTGACTTATACTAGACTCATTTCCAAAAGCATTATATAATAGTAATATGAAACCAACTAAACTAAACAAGAAGTACAAGCAATAAAAACTCGTTTAAAAGATTCTACTAAAGCTAATACTAAACAAAAATAAAAGAGTAAACTAGGAAGTTTATTTCAAACAATCCAACATACTGATTTTAGGTTGAAGATAATATTGGAGTGCTAATTAATGAGGTTATAATAAATAGCTGACAGCTTGTGTTAGTTTTGGATTTTTTAAGAGTAGATGAGTATTAAAACTATAAGGAGGACGCAGGTGGCTAAAAATTTAAAATTAAAATTAGCTCGGGTTGAGCTTGATTTAACTCAGGGTCAACTGGCAGAGGCTGTTGGTGTGACACGCCAGACTATTGGTTTGATAGAGGCAGGGAAATACAATCCCAGTCTCTCGCTCTGCCAGTCCATTTGCAGATGTTTAGGGAAAACCTTAGATCAACTATTTTGGGAGGA